>JANYKE010000055.1 GCA_025361685.1 Eubacteriales bacterium
TATTATTAAAGGAACACTTTAATACACATTATGCCAAACTTACATTCGCAGCCTGAGGGCCTTTGTCGCCGTCTACTACGTCAAACACAACTGCTGTGCCTTCGTTAAGTGTCTTGAATCCATCCATAGTGATAGCTGAAAAGTGTACGAATACATCTGTTCCATCTTCTCTTTCGATAAATCCAAATCCTTTTTCTGCGTTAAACCATTTTACCTTACCGTTTTCCATTGTAAATCCTCCAAAAAATTTTACTTAGTCCGAGTCTCCCCAGCCGATTAGAATACTATCACCTATTCAAGCTGTTGTCAAGCGTTTTAAACTGTTTCAACCAAAATATTTTGGCAGGGTTAAACTTTATCCAAAGCTTTTAAAATACCATACAATATTGCCTGTGGCCTGGGAGGACATCCCGGAACATATACGTCAACCGGAACAATGCCTCCAATACCGTTGCATGTGGCATAGGTGTTTTGGAAAATACCCCCGCTGCATGCGCAGGCGCCAACTGCAACAACAAGCTTTGGATCAGGGGTTGCGTTATAAGTCTTCGCCAACGCCTCCTGCATATTCCTTGTTGCTGTGCCTGTTACAAGCAGCATATCCGCATGTCTTGGCGAAGCAACAAAATTGATACCCAATCTTTCAATATCATTAAATGGATTGCTAAGCGCATTTATTTCGTAATCACATCCATTGCAAGACCCTGAGTCTACCTCGCGAATCTGCAGACTCCTGTTGAACTTTTTTTTGATGCTTGCCTTCAGTTCATTACATACCTCTTCATACGATTTCTCTGCAAGTTCAAACTCGTTCGTCATCTTGATTGCCTTGGTTGGGCACACTTCTTCACATAAAGTGCAGAATATACATTTGCCATAATTTATTTTGATAACATTTTTTTCCAATCCCTTATCCATTGCTATTGCACCTGAAGGACAGCGCGCTTGACACTCACCGCAATAATTACATTTCCCCAAATCGATTTCCGGTTTGCCGATAAACAAGCTTGAATCAGCATCTGCTTTAGGATACTCCTGCGTAAGTCTCGGATACTTAATTATTTTTTTTATTGTGTCGAACATTTGAATTCTCCTCTTATTTGCAAATCATTTTACAAATCATTTCCGGCATATGATAAATTGAAACTCTTGTTAATTAATGGAAAATCAGGTACGATATTTCCTTTAACTGCATGACATACGGCAGGCCAATTGCAAAACGACGGAGTCCTGATTTTGTAGCGAAAAATCGTATTGTTTGCTCCGGTCATTACCCAATGAATATTTTCTCCTCTTGGTGCCTCTGTCATTCCAATTGCAAATTTGTAGGGCTCAAGTAATCCGATTGCCACCAGTACCTCACCCTCCGGCATTTTTTCGATAGCCTCAATCATAAGTTTAATTGATTCATAACACTCTTCAATTTTCGTATGCATTCTACAGTTGACATCTCCGTTATTGTGCTCCGGCATGGTAAACTCAAGTTTTTCATATGCTTCATATGGGAATGATTTTCTTGCATCACAGTGGATTCCTGATGCTCGCCCTGAAGGTCCGACAGCATTTAAATCGGTGGCAATGCTTGTCTTTAATATTCCTGTATTTTCAACTCTGTCGATAAACATGCTGTTGGAATTTATTATTTTTTCTGTATCCTTAAGCTCTGTTTCAATTTCTTTCAACTGCCCGACAATTTTTGATTCCTTGCCAAGAATAAAATCTTTCCTTACTCCACCCGGCTTGTTGACACTGCGCAAAAATCTCATCCCGCAGAGTTCATCAGCAACTGAATATGCCCACCCTTTCATCATCGAAAATTGATATGATGCAAATCCATATGCAACGTCTTGACAAATTCCGGAGAGGTCGCCAAGGTGGCTTGTGAGTCTTTCAAGTTCAGCAAATACAACTCTTGTGTATTTTGCACGCGGCGGAATTTTTGCTTCCGCTATTTTTTCAATCGCCTGGCAATATGCAAGTGAATTAGCAATTGTCTCATCTCCGGAAATTCGCTCTGAAACATACAGGCACTTCTCAATGCTCTCACCCTCACACATTTTTTCAATACCCTTGTGAGTGTAATACAATTGTGCTTCAAGATTAATTATTGGCTCGCCTGCAACACTGAATCTAAAATGTCCCGGCTCGATTATTCCTGCATGGACCGGGCCAACGGGAATTTCGAAGACGCCTTCCCCTTTGACTTTGCTAAAGAAAATTTCTTCATTTGCAAAACCCGGTTTATGTCGAACGTCAAAAGATTTGCGCAAAGGGTGTTCGCCTTTTGGCCAGTTGCTATGAAATACAAGTCTTTTGGCATTGGGATGTCCGATTGGATTTATCCCAAACAAATCTTTTATTTCTCGCTCATACAACGCAGCTGCATGAATCTCTTCACTGATTGAAATAAATTCCATGGCAGCCGGATCGATACGCGTAATAACAGTCAACATCAAAACTTTTTCTCTGTCTGCAAATACATAATAAATCGCATACTTTCCATTCATCCCCGTTTCGTCATTTGCAAACATTGAAACCAAAGGATATCCAAGTTCCTTGCTGATGTATTTGCAGATCTCCAAAATTTGGGTAGCATCAACATGGATGTAAGTCTCATTGGAGTTACATGTAATTTTGTCTTGTATGCTATTCGGAAATTTCTCCACTAATTTTTCATAGATTTTTTCTTCCATTACATTAAGCGCCTCCTGAAACTATACTTGCTGCATTTTCAATAAGTGTCTTTATTGCATCCGGCATAATAATACCTGTAACTGCTATTATGGCAAACAATACACCGATGACAATGACTCCCGGAATATTTGTTTCGCCTTTTGTAATTTCTTTCGGTGCATCATTTCCGAAAAACAT
>JANYKE010000105.1 GCA_025361685.1 Eubacteriales bacterium
TCAGGTTTGAATTCGAATACTCCAGGCGACACTTCGTATCCGGTAAGCACACCTTTTTGTGAAAGCGCGATTATGTATTCTGCTGCCCAAGTTCCGGTTACATCAGTGAATGATACAAGAACTATTGGGGTTGGGGTTGGAGTTAGTATGGGAGTCGGTGTTGGAGTTGGAGTTGATGTTATAGTCGGTGTTGGGGTAGGCGGTGGAGTCATTGTCGCAGTTGGTGTTGGTGTTGGTATTGCGTCACCAAGATTTATATCGTAAAATACATAACTTCCATCAGTTGCAGAATTATAATAGTTTAGTATTGTGCTCTGATCTGTTATGCCCACGACCTCATCGCCGTTTGGGTTTATAATTGCTGAAGCAT
This sequence comes from Eubacteriales bacterium, assembly GCA_025361685.1. GTDB lineage: Bacteria > Bacillota > Clostridia > JANYKE01 > JANYKE01 > JANYKE01. Next base: position 371 of record JANYKE010000105.1, read on the forward strand.
GGTATGAATCAAGTTGATATTTATCCTGACCTGAAACCACAAACCATTTGCCAAATTTTTTGGCCTGAGCTGCTGCAGAAAAAGTATAATCGCCTATTGATGAAAACAAAATCATTTCTGCACCATTAGCAACAAGATGTGCTGTTACATCATCGGTGTTTATTGGATCTAAATCCCAACAAATCTCCATTCCCAAATAACCAAATTCTGTTTTAAAGACAGGGAATGACGTGCCCGGACTGAGCCCTGAAGCTATCTCTCCTGATGGAACCTTATACTTGTCATATCTCCCAACCAAAATTCCATTTCGATCAAGGAGAAAGTTGGTGTTGTAAGATTTATCGCCACGTAGCTCATTCATGTTAAATGCGATATAACAGTTGTACTGTTTGGCCTTTGCCTCCATTGCGTCGAAAAGCGGACCCGGGACAGTTTCACTTAGTGTAGAGGTGCCACGCGTGTAAAGTGATTCAGCAAGAACGATAAGATCCGGGTTGCAAGCAGAAGCCTTATCAACCATTTTTACGATTTCCGGAAGATTGCGGTCTATCGTCCCTTGTCTTATCTTTACACTTGTTGTGGCAACACGAAATTGTCTATTAGTAATCGGATGATCAGTCGGTGTGGGCAAAGGCCTGAGCGTAGGGGTAGGTGTTGGAACAGGAGTGGGCGTAGGCTCCGGAGCGGTTGTCAAAATTTTGATTCCCGCAATATTGATTGTCCAATACATTGGAACAGGCTGCCCGCCAACGACACCTTTTGGTGAATTACTTGGGTTAACCTTGTCAGTGATTTTTATAAGAATAGAATAAACCTTTTCTTCCGCAAATGTCTGCTGATATACGCTCTCATAATTTGAGTTTTGATTTGCATACATATCTACATTGGTTTCCGCAACTACAACATTATCATTTTCATCGAGAATGCTTATGGCTGCTATACCACATGTGCTGGAACGTTCTGCAATCAATTCAATCCGAGAGCCCTGAAACTTATATTTTACATATGCACCCGGAGTGCCGTTATCTGTGAAGATATTGTCGCCTCTGAAGATTTGCCAGCCAACAGTTTGCTTTCCATATAATGTGACCGACTGTCCGCTGTCGTATGAAAATTGATTTATGCCGTTTCCTAAATTAGCATAGCCGCATTTTAGGTCTACGCTGCGCGGAGAATATTGAGCAATTGTAGCGGAAGAGGCTGATGTTATTTTCATTCCGCCAATGAGTGAAAATATTAATACAGCACTTAAAACTAACGCAAAAAATTTACTTCTGTTTCCTTGTCTTGAATGGGCTATATTCATTATTTTAAACGTCTCCTTTATTAAAACATGTCTTATAAAACAAAGATGCCACAATATTTCTACCTATAATATAGCACTTTTTCATATATGTGTAAATGAATGAGTTGTGAACAATTTGTAACTTTTGCAAAACGCATATTTTCTGCTATAATAAGTGCAAGATTATGAAACTATAGTCGTCTTTTTGAGAGTAAGGAATTTTTTATATGAATGAGACAATGACGAGCAGAGAAAGAATTATAGCGGCAATTAATCATGAACCTGTGGACAGAATGCCTATTGATCTTGGAGGTAATACCGCAACCGGAATTTCCGTATTTGCATATCATAATTTGCGCAAGTATCTTGGACTTGGCACTGACAAAATTGCAATTGTTGATCCGACTCAGTGTATCGCGCGAGTTGATGATGACATAATAGAAATGTTTCATATTGATACGATTTTTCTTGCACCGCAGAAAATGCCGACAGCGCGCTGGAATGTTCGCGGTGACTACACGTTTACAGTGCCTGCAGATTTTATGCCCGAACTGCTGACAAACGGTGATTGGCAGTTGCGGCATAACGGCAAAAGCATGACCATGCCGGCGGGAGGTTATTTTTTTGATGGCGACTGGACAAATTATTACGACATGGATGACCCGGACACGATGGATATATTTGCAAAAAGAGCCGAAGAGGTTTTCAAAGAAACTGACAAGTTTACAATTTTAAAAGGTTTTTCAGGCTTCTTTCATGGAATAGAATTTGCGTGCAAAATGCTGCTTGAGCCGGAAGAGTGCAAAGCACATAACGAAATGGTTTTGGCGCAGCAGATTGTGAGATTTGACGAGTATAATAGGCGAATGGGAAAGTTTATTCAAGCCATTGATATTAATGATGATTTGGGAATGCAGACAGGCCCTATGATTTCACCGGCATGTTATGAAGAATTTGTTTATCCATATATGAAGCGTTTTTGTGAGCATGTGCATGCAACAAGTAACTTGAAAATATTTATGCATTCATGCGGTTCAATTTATAAGTTGCTGCCGTACATCGTCGATGCCGGCGTTGATGCAATCAATCCGGTTCAGATTACCGCGGCTGATATGGAACCCGCTAAATTGAAACGCGAGTTTGGTGACAAGATTTGTTTTTGGGGCGGAGGCAGCAACACGCAGCAGATTCTGGGAAAAGGAACACCCGAAGAAGTTGCTGCAAATGCCAAAGAGTTAATTGATATTTTCAGCAAAGACAGCGGATATGTTTTTTGTGCGGTGCACAATATTATGGGCGATGTTCCGCCTGAAAATATTCTTGCACTATATAATACGGCAATGAATTCTTTTAAATAAATTTTAATTAGCTAAATCATAAAGTAGCAAGGATTTGGTTTGAGATGTCGAGACCTTCGCGAACGGCCTGAACAACTGTGCTTCCGCCGTTTACAATATCGCCGCCGACATAAACTTTATCTTTTTTATTTACTACAGCAGATGCCAGCGCAGGGTCAATCTTCTGACCTATTGCCTCAATACAAATGTCTGCATCAAAATTATATTCCGAACCTTTGATTATCTTAGGCGCACGACGACCCGAAGCATCAGGATCACCAAGCTCTGTGCGCGCAACTCTAACAGATTTAAGTTTGCCATTTTCAAAAACATAATCAAGCGGCTGTGTGAGAATGACAAAGTGAACGCCAACTTTGAGAGCGTGCTGTATTTCATTTGTCCACGCAGGAAGCTCTGTAAATGAACGCCTGTAAACTAAATACACATCCTGCACACCACAGGTCAACAATGAACAAGCCGCATCCATAGCGGTATTGCCACCGCCAATTACGATAGCCTTTTTTATGTTGCTTTCTTTTGCATCAAACTTGCCAAGCTTAGCATCCTCAAGAAACTCAAGAGCGCTGTAAACGCCCGTGCCCAAATCACTCAAATTTTTATTCGTCAAACTTGAATCTTTCGGAAGGCCGGCGGCAATAAACACCGCACCGTAACCTTGAGCAAGAACATCATCAATCGTAAATGAATCAGTAATAGGTGTATTATACTTAACCTCAAACAGCCCGGTCTCTTCAAGACCAAGTGCCCGGACCTCTTCCTCAAGAATTCCGATTGGAAGTCTCTCAGTCGGAATAACAGAAACGGCAACTCCGCCCGGTTTGTCTGTTGCTTCAAACACGGTAACCTCAACACCGTGTTTAATCAAATTAACCGCCGCCGAAATACCGGCAGGACCAAATCCCACAACAGCAACCTTCTTGCCGGTGGCCGGGCCAGCTTTGATTTTTGTGTAGCCAAGTTTTCTTGCTTCAGTTGTTATCGTTTTTTGAATCTGCGCAATAGGAATTGCTTGGCCGCGCTGTGTCTCCAACGCACATTGTTTTTCGCAAAGCTCTTCGACAGGACAAGTGTAAGCACAGGTCTCACCAAGAATATTTTTTTCGGCAATTATTTCATATGCTTTTTTAATGTCGCCGTTATAAAACGCATCAATAAATCCGGGGATATCAAGATCAGCCGGACATCCTGCCTTACAGCCGGCGCCCCAACAGTTACGGCATTCTTCGCCGAGACTTCTGACGTATTCAACATTCTTCAATCTGCCGGCTCTGTATATAGGACCATAAATTTCCGAGTCTCTCAGAACGCAGCCGGATGCGCCGCCGTCCCTCATGATTTGCGTGCAGGAAGAACAAGTAATACAAGTTTTTTCGGCAACTAATTCGCCGGTTTTAAACAAGACATTTGCATAATCCGTATAAGCAAGCGCTGCGCGGCCAATACCAATTATATCAGCACCGTGATGCTCAAGAACAGCAGCAGCCATGCATGGGAAAAAATTTCTAAGCCATGTGAATCCAACATCCACATAAGTCATGTTGGGAATCGCAGTTTTAATTTCTTTTGTCAAATTAAGATTCAACTCAATCGTCTTAAATGGATTACTTTTCGGAAGAAGGAATCCTTGAATTGGATAATCATAAGGACGCTCAACATCCGGATTAAAATACGGATTACCGGTCGCAATGTTTATCAGTGTTACGCCAAGCGCGTTTAGTTCTTCGATTAGCTTGATTGGTTCGCTGAGGTCAGGCGTGTACGATCCATCGGTTGCCATTCCAAAACCATAAGGATAAGGATAATCATCATAAACCGAAAGTCTTGATGTAACAATTATATCAGGAACAGCCTGTTTGACTTTTGAAATAGTCTCTTTCAAAAACCTAGTTCTGTTCTCATATGAACCGCCATATTTGCTATTCTCGCGAGTATGGGTCGAGAGCAATTCGTGAAG
>JANYKE010000124.1 GCA_025361685.1 Eubacteriales bacterium
TCACCGTTTAGTTCCTTGTCTAGCAATACTATTGCGGCGCCGGCATTTTCTAGTGAGCGTGCGTTGAACTCTTGATGATTTTCTGAAGCTAAAGGATATGGAATCATAATCGCCGGTAAGCCGACTATTGTGAGTTCCGTACATGTCATTGCTCCGGCTCGTGTCACTGCCAAATCTGTCTTCTCCATAACCTCAGCCATATTGTAAATATAAGACTTGATTTCTATCCCGCGATTTTTGGCAACCTCTGCATCAATGCCACCTTCACTTTGAGTTCGAATGCTATTGCAAATATCCTCGTAATTTTTATTGCCGGTCGCAAAAATAATATTAAATTTTATTTCGTCAAAATATTTTACTATCATGTCCACAACTGCACGATTTACTGAAGCTGCACCCTGGCTTCCGCCTGTAATTAAAAGCATTGGTTTCCTTTTTGCTTCGCCCGGCAAATCAGAATCTGATTTCAATTCGCTGAAACTTTTTTCAATAACCGGTGTCCCTGTATAAATCAAGTTTGTGCCGACCGGGAAATGTTTTTTAGCATCTTCAAATCCTACTGCAACTGCTCTTGCTTTTTTAGCATACAACTTTGATGTTATGCCCGGAAGAGAATTCGATTCGTGAATGATAAACGGGATGCCAAGTTTAGAAGCGACAGAGAAAACCGGTGCGCATATATATCCACCCGTGCCCAAAATAATATCAGGTTTAAACTCCTTCAAAATCTTTGCAACATTTTTTTTACCTGTTAGCATTTCTTTTATTGCAAGAACATTATCAAATGTTAATCTGCGCTTAATACCACGAACGCTAATTGTTTTCAATTTAAATCCGGCATCCTTCACAAGTCTGTTTTCCAAACCATGAGGCGTTCCAACAAAAACTATTTCAGTTTTTGGATCAATTTTCATGCAATATCTTGCAGTTGCGATCGCCGGATTGATATGTCCGCCCGTACCCGCACAGGCAAAAAGTATACGCATAATTTTTCCTTTCGAATACTACTCTTCCTCGATTTCAGCTTCATCTTCACTAACATGTCTTACCTTCGAGGAAATGTTTAATAAAACACCTATCTCACACATCAGCAATGTCAGCGAGGTACCTCCTGCACTGAAGAATGGAAGCGGCATCCCTGTTACCGGAACGCTCGATGTTACAACGGCTATGTTAATTATAACCTGTATCGCAATAATTGCAACAATTCCAACTGCCACATAACTTCCGAAAACGTCCGGAGCATTCATTGCAATCTTAATTCCCCTCCAGAACAAAATAGCAAAAAGAATCATAATTCCTAAAACACCTATAAGCCCTATTTCTTCAGCCACAATTGAAAGAATAAAATCGTTCTGCGGCTCCGGTATGTATAAAAACTTTTGAATACTTTTGCCCAACCCTCGACCAAAGATTCCCCCTGAACCTATGGCATACAGCGAATTGGCAACCTGCCAGCCGGTATCGCTTGCATCTTTGAATGGGTCAAGAAATGTAAGAATTCTCTCGAAACGGTATGGTTCACTGACAACAAGATAAATCGCAGCCAGAATGACAGGTGCGGAGCATACCAGAAAATGTCTTATTCTTGCTCCTGCTACTATCATAATTATTACCGCAGTTAAACCAATTACAATAAGTCCGCTCATGTGAGGTTCCTTAATTAGCAAAGCTGCAACCACAATCAAAATTCCAAAATACGGAACAAGGCTGCCAAATTTTTTAAGTGGGTCCGGATGTTTGGAAAGCATTAAAGCAAATAAAATTATTATTGCAAATTTTGCGAGCTCTGATGGTTGAAATGTAGTTATTCCAAGGTTTATCCAACGTGATGCGCCATTTAGTTTTAGTCCTATCGGAGGCACAAAAACCAAGACAAGTAAAATTAGCGATACAATAAACGCAGGCCATGCAAGTTTTTTAAAAAATTTGTAATCAAACTTCATAAAGAATATCATACCGCCAATACCAAGTGCTCCAAAAATTGCCTGGTTCTTAAAAAAATAATAAGGGTCGTATTTTGCTGCTGCGGTACTCTGTGCATACGGTCCGGTTGCACTAAAAACCATAATGAGTCCAAGAATTAAAAGTGAAAATGTGATGGCGAGAATCCAAAAATCATATTGGCCTTTGCTCACTTTGTCTGAACCGTCAAGCTTAACACGCCTTCTGCGCCTCGTTGGCAAAGGACGGATTGGCTCATTTGTAAGTTCCTTTTCTCTTTTTTGACTAACTTCATCTCGGGACATTTGATACTCCTAAAAAATTACTGAAATTATTGCTATTGCACAGAACACAACTGTTGCAAGCCAGAATACCATCACAACAGTTTGCTCTTTCCATCCGCTAAGTTCAAAGTGGTGATGAAGCGGTGCCATTTTAAAAATTCTTTTGCCGGTCAATTTGAATGAGCCGACTTGCAGAATTACTGACATCCCTTCAAGTACATAAATCATTCCTGCGATTATAATAATAATTGGCATATTCATTATAATCGAAATTCCTCCGACTGCACCGCCAAGCGCAAGCGAACCTGTATCTCCCATAAATACCTTAGCAGGACTTATGTTGAAGATAAGAAATCCGAAACATCCTCCTGCAACAATTGCGGAGAACACTTTCATGTCTGCCCATTCAGGTCTGATAATTGCAACAAATGTAAAGAAAATCATAACGACCATTGTTACACCGCCGGCGAGTCCGTCTAACCCGTCAGTCAAGTTAACACAGTTTGTTGTTGACAACAAAACAAAAACCGCAAGCGGCGCATATACGAACCAAGAAATATTTATTGGATTATTGACTCCCAAAAACGGAATTATTAGTTCAGGTTTTATATCGGTATAAAAAGTTATGTACACAACAAAAAGAATCGATACAAATAGGAGGAGTCCCATCTTCTCCAGTCCCTTAAGTCCGTCCTTACTCTGTCTGCTTGCCTTGAGCCAGTCATCAAGAAAACCTATGCCGCCAAAACTCAATGTGAGAATAAGCACCGGGATAATCTGAGGAATAAAAATGGTTGATATAACGGAACAGATTGTAATCGGGACAAGAAAAATAATTGCGCCAATTGTCGGAGTGCCTCCCTTTTTCAGATGACTCTCCGGGCCGTCATCTCTTACTGTCTGCTTCATTTCTAGTTTGCGAAGCATCGGGATAAATATCGGTCCCGCAACAACTGCAAGAATAAATGTGCCAATAAATGCTATTACCTGTGTGCCTATCTGAACTCCTGCTATACCAAACACAACTTGTCCTCCAAAATTTTTTACGAAATTTCGAGCAGCTCTTTTACGATCTTTCGCTCATCAAAATCTATTTTTCCATCTGCAAACTCCTGATACATTTCATCGCCCTTGCCGGCAAGCAAAATGATGTCATCTTTCTTTGCAATTCCCAAAGCATACTTTATTGCGTCTCTGCGATTTTCAATCATGACATACTCGCCACCGGTTTCCTTTATTCCCTCTTCAATATCTTTCATTATTTGAAGAGGCTCTTCGCGTCGCGGATTGTCAGAAGTAATAATCGATAAATCTGCATTTTCTCCGGCCGCTCGCCCCATGCCAGCACGTCTTTCTCTTGAGCGATTGCCCCCGCATCCGAACATGCAAATAAGCTTGCCCTTTTTGCTTTTGCCAAAATCTTTCAGTACACTTTCGAGGCTGTCAGAGTTGTGCGCATGATCAATAATCACTGTGAAATCTTTGCCGGTCTCGACTTTTTCGCCTCTGCCTTTAACCTTAACACTTTTAAGTCCGGACAATATATTTTCAAAACTAATTTTGTAATACATGCAAACCGAAATTGCGGCAAGCGCATTATATATGTTATAGAAGCCCGGCATGTCAACACAGATAAGCTTTTTATCCAAATCTGAATACTCATCCATCAATCCATTTTCAATAATGAATCGTTCTGAGAGACAAATGTAAAACTTCGAGCATTCGGAAGTTGTGTCTATATCATATGCAAAAATATCCGCCGCATTATTTATTCCGTAGGTATACATAATGCATTCTGCATCGCCGACTATTCTATCTGCATAATCACTATCGGCATTTACAAATCCTACTTTGCACTTATCAAAGAGCTGCTTCTTGGTGAAAAAATAATCTTCCATATCCGCGTGTTCACTCGGAGCAATGTGATCACGATAAAGGTTAGTAAATATGCCGATATCAAAATCGCAAAAGTCGATTCGCTTCAGTTTAATTCCTTGAGAGGCAACTTCTATTACGGCAAATGAGCATGAGGCCGCTACCATTTCGGATAGTATCATTTGCAGGTCATATGATTCCGGAGTTGTTCTTGGAATATTATATTCCTTATCGCGAACATATTTTGCCACGCTGCCGACAAGTCCGTTCGGATGCTTTGCATCATTCAAAATATTTCTTATCATATAAGTTGTAGTTGTTTTACCTTTTGTACCTGTTACACCAATCAAATTAATTTTGGTTGATGGATTAGAAAAAAATGCTGCCGATACTGCTGCTAAACCAAGTCTTGTATCGGCAATTTTTAAAAAAGTTATATCAGGATATGCCGCATAGTCAATGCCATAATCTATAAACAAATCCTTTTCAACAAGCAACGACTTGGCGCCGTTTTCGATTGCTGCTTTTGCATATTTGTGTCCGTCAGTTTCAAATCCATCGATGCATACAAACATGCCGCCTTCAACAACATTTCTTGAATCGTAAGCAATCCCGGCAACCTCTGCATCGGTATTGCCTGCAACGCTTATCACATCCAGATTAATTATTAATTCTTTGAGCTTCATTGCATGTGTCCTTTCAAAATCATGTGAGTATATATAACAAATCAAGTGTACTATTTAAACTTTACATTTACAACCGTACCTTTGGGTACGACTTTGCCGGCCTCAGGATTTTGCGATGCTGCGCTTCCAACCCCGCTTATGCTAATATTCAATCCTACATAATAAATCGTATTTGTCGCCGAATCAATACTCTTTTTTGTCACATCCGGCACCACAACCGTAACTTCTTTATCGGGCTTGTATGTGTACAACACTACCCTCGAATCCTGCATTAAATATGTATCCTTGCCCGGAGTCTGCAGCATAACCTTCGCAGCATCACTCTTATCTTCACCCTCAACCGAATATGATAACCCCTTATTCGTGAGCAGCACCTTTGCATCAGACAGCTTCATCCCTTCAACCATAGGAACCTGAACAGAAGTCTGCAAAATCTTAGCAACATCTGCCGAAGTGTACTTTTTTTCAATTCCCATGTACGGCAATACATCTTTTAAAATATCTCTTACAATCGGTGCTGCTGTTCCTTCACCGCTTGCACCTGAAATTGTTGGGTAGTCAAGTACTACAAGCAAACAGATTACAGGATTATCGGCCGGCGCAATTGCACTAAAACTTGAAATCATTCTGTGGGAAATACCGGACCTGCTTTCGACTGTTTCGGAAGTACCTGTTTTTCCTGCAATTTGATAACCTTCAATATACGCATTTTTTCCTGTGCCATCGGTAACAACTCCTCGCATTAAATTAAGAAGTGTTTGCGACGTTTCCTTTGATACAACTTCTCGAAGCGCTTCCGGCACAAATGTTTTCACAACATTGCCGCTTGAGTCGCGCAATTCTTTAACAATATGCGCTTTGTTCATTGTGCCTCCGTTTGCAATTGCTCCATAAGCTTGGATCAATTGAATTGGCGTAATTGTAAAAGTCTGCCCAAAGGAAGCTGTCATCATGTCAATCATTCTAGGTTTCGAATGGATTAAACTAT
>JANYKE010000130.1 GCA_025361685.1 Eubacteriales bacterium
CCAACCCCGCTATCGACCCCAACGCCAACAGCGACCCCAACGCCAACACCGACTCCAACGCCAACTCAGACTCCAACGCCAACTCAGACTCCAACGCCGACACCTATTCCAACCCCGATACCAACCCCGACGCTAACACCGTTTCCGATTCCGAATCCAATCACAGTCGACATCGGCACCAAACTTGCTCTTGCCACCGGCATGATGACCATAACCTGCGATGATGGCAGAACATATACTGCAGACAGAACCGGAAGGCCAATCAACAATCTTATAGACGGAAATTTCATGAGTCCGTCACAATTTTCGGCAGCAGGAATTTTGGATATAGTTGTTGATTTGGGAGCTCCAACTAGTGTCGGAGCAGTAGGAGTGTGCGGATCAAATGTAGTAAAGTAATATGTAATAGTAGAAAGGCATACTAGTAGAAAGGCAAAATGGCAGGAGGTATTTACTGACTGATGGGAAATAATAATATTTATACAGTCGACGGATTCAAAGACATATTGTTTGACGAGTGCGAAACAAAAATCGGTATTGAGAACGAGCTGCGAAAAATTTTCGGCAAGAACGGTTTTCGCGAAGTTGAGTTGCCAATGATTGAGTATCTTGATGTTTTCCAAAACGAGATGCGTACATTTACAACTGATGATATGTTTAAGATATTCGACAAGACCGGCAAAACTTTGGTATTGCGACCGGATGTTACCGAGAGTGTTGCGAGAGTTGTTGCGACAAAATTCAAGGATGCGCCAAAGCCACTTAAGTTTTCGTATATCGGAAATGTTTTTAGCTTTCACGAGTCCGGCGGAGGAAAACTTCGCGAATACACACAGGCAGGAGTGGAACTTATTACTGACTTTAATGAAGAGTCGGTAATTGATGCAGATGCACAAATAATTATTACAGCAATCGAGGCTGCCAGGGCGGCGGGTCTTGAGGAATTTCAGATTGATATCGGACAGGCTGATTTCTTTAATGGTATTATGGAAGAAGCCGGCCTCGACGATTCGAAGACCGAGGAAATAAGACAGTATATTGACAAGAAAAATATGATTGGGATCGAGGGCATTATAGGCGATTGCGACATTAAACCTGAGATGAAAGAACTGATATTAAATCTGCCGCGCCTGTTTGGCAGCATGGATCAGATAAAGCAGGCAACAGCTTTCGTGAGCAACAAAAAAGTTCGCGAATCGATTGAAAATCTTTCAAAAGTAATTAAACTTGTCGGCGAGCAAGGGTACGAAAAATATGTTTCGGTTGATTTGGGATTTGTTCAAAGGCTAAACTATTATTCGGGTATAATTTTCCGCGGATTCACATATGGAATCGGGTTTCCATTTCTTGGAGGCGGACGGTATGACAACTTGGTCGGACAGTTTGGCACCCCATGCCGCGCAACGGGATTTGCCATCGGAATAAATCTTTTGATGAGTGCACTTGAAAGGCAAAAGGCTGACAATGGAGGGGGAATGATAAATGAGTAAAGAATATCTTTCAGTTGCATTGCCAAAAGGACGGCTGGCAGAAATGTCTCTGGAGTTTTTTATGCTGGCCGGAATTGATTGCTCAGAGTTCAATGATTATAATCGGAAGCTAATTGTTTATGACAAGAAGAATAAGGTTAAATTTTTTCTTTCCAAGCCTTCGGACATTCCGACGTATGTTGAGTACGGAGCCGCCGATATCGGGATTGTCGGAGCAGACACCTTGGTTGAATCCGGAGCCGATGTATACGAAGTTCTGGATCTGGGATTTGAAAAATGCCGCATGTGCGTTGCGGGACCGACCGGCAAGAAGGTCGAATGGGAAAAGATTTACAATAAGCGCGTGTGCACAAAGTATCCGCGTATTGCTAAGGATTATTTTGAACACGTTAGGAAAGAAAGCGTCGAGGTTATAAAACTGTCAGGCTCCGTTGAACTCGGGCCGCTTACAGGACTGTCTGAGGTAATTGTGGACTTGGTTGCAAGCGGACAGACACTCGTGCAAAATAATCTTGAGGTGTATGACGACATTATGGACATCAGCGCTCGCATGATTGTTAACAAGGTCAGCATGAAAATAAAGGATAAAAGGATAACCGAGATAATCGAGAGCTTCAGAAAAATTCTGAACATGAAATAGGGAAATAAGGAAAGGTGTCAAATGTATGATAAAAATTTTTAACATTTCCTTTGAGGAAGCCACAAAAAAACTAACACAAGGAACCGTCAGGGAAACAGAAGACATAAGCAATTCAGTTGCATCTATTATTGCAAATGTAAAAAAGAATGGCGACCGTGCAGTAATGGAATACTCCAACATGTTTGACAAGACAGCTTTTCTGAATGAAGAAGAGCTTATTGTTAAGGAA
>JANYKE010000156.1 GCA_025361685.1 Eubacteriales bacterium
TGCGTCCTACTCAAATTGACTTTTGGGGGTCTGCAGGGTATAATAATCCAATACCAAAAAAATATATTTTTATGACGGAGGTATGGTATGGCAAAGGCTAAAAGTGTTAAAAAAGCAGCACCAAAAAAAGTTAAAGAGAAGGTTGTTCTCGCGTATTCCGGTGGACTTGATACATCAATCATAATCCCTTGGTTAATCGAGAATTACGACTATGAAGTTATAGCAATGGCCGGAGATGTCGGGCAGGGCGAAGAGCTTGCGCCGCTTAATAAGAAAGCAATCAAAACAGGAGCGAGCAAAATATTTATTGAAGACCTTAGAGAGGAATTTATTACTGATTACATTTTCCCAACACTCAAGGCAGGCGCAATCTACGAAGGCAAATATTTGCTCGGAACTTCTTTTGCGCGACCGATAATTGCTAAGCGCATGGTAGAGATTGCAAAGCGCGAAGGCGCTACAGCGATTTGCCACGGATGCACCGGCAAGGGCAATGATCAGGTGCGTTTTGAACTTACAGTTAAGGCTCTTGCACCGGAATTGAAAATTATTGCACCTTGGAGAATTTGGAATATTAAATCGAGGGAAGATGCGATTGATTACGCAACGGAGCGCAACATTCCGATACCAGTTACCAAAAAAGACAACTATAGTATGGACAGAAATCTTTGGCATCTTAGTCACGAGGGCAGCGATCTCGAAGACCCATGGAACGAGCCAAAGTACGATAAAATTCTCAAGCTGATGGTCACACCTGAAAAGGCTCCGAACAAGGCAACTTATGTTGAAATAGAATTTGAAAAAGGTATTCCTGTTAAAATTGATGGCAAGAAAATGAAGCCGATTGCACTGATGAATTTCTTAAACAAAGTGGGCGGCGAAAACGGAATTGGGATTGTGGACATGGTTGAAAACCGTCTTGTAGGAATGAAGTCACGTGGCGTATACGAAACGCCGGGCGGTACGATTTTATATGCAGCACACAGAGAACTTGAACTTCTCTGCATTGACAGAGATACGCTACACTACAAAGACTTGGTCGCGCAGAGATATGCCGAGCTGGTTTATTTCGGACAATGGTTCCATCCACTTCGCGAATCACTCTCAGCATTTGTTGATAAGACACAGGAAACCGTGAGTGGAACAGTAAGAATAAAATTGTACAAAGGTAATTGTATGCCGGCAGGAGCTAAGTCTCCTTACTCGCTATACGACGAAGAATTGTCAACCTTTGGCGAAGATGCGGTTTACAATCAAAAAGACAGCGAAGGATTTATAAATTTGTTTGGTCTTCCAATGAAGGTCAATGCATTGATGAAAAAGAAAAACGAGAAAAAAGATAACAATAAAAAATAGAAGCAGGTGATTCTTATGTCAGATAAAAAACTTTGGGGCGGACGCTTTACGAAGGATACTGACAAGCAGGTGAATGATTTTAATTCTTCAATTGCTTTTGACGCGCGCCTTTACAAACAGGACATAGAAGGTAGCATTGCACACGCAACAATGTTGGGCGAAACGAAAATTATTTCGAAGACAGCTTCTGATAAAATAGTTTCAGCACTCAAGGGAATTTTGCGAGATATCGAAGCATATAAAGTTGTGTTTGATATTGATGCCGAAGACATTCACATGAACGTTGAGAAAATTTTGATTGAGCGTATCGGTGAGGCAGGCAAGATGCTGCATACAGGCAGAAGCCGTAACGATCAGGTTGCGCTTGATATCAGAATGTATTTGAAAGAAGAACTCGCGACTGTTGAAAACATGCTTAACAGCTTGAAATTTACACTTGTCAGTTTGGCAGAAGAAAATGTTGACACAATCATGCCCGGATATACACATTTGCAAAAGGCACAGCCCATTAATCTCGCGCATTATTTCATGGCATACTACGAAATGTTTTCTAGAGATACCGAAAGAATTAAAGAGTGTTACGCTCGTACAAATACGATGCCGCTCGGATCAGGCGCGCTTGCCGGAACAACATTTCCAATCGACAGAAAGTTTGTTAAGGAGCAATTGGGTTTTGCAAAGCTGACAAAGAACAGTCTTGACGCGGTTAGCGATCGGGATTTTGTTCTTGAGTTTGCATTTTGCAATTCGCTGATAATGATGCACCTCAGCCGCTTTGCAGAGGAACTGATTTTATGGTCAACAAATGAATTTGGAACAATTACAATCGATGATGCTTACAGCACAGGCAGCAGTATCATGCCGCAGAAAAAGAATCCTGATGTTGCCGAGCTGGTACGCGGCAAGACCGGACGCGTTTACGGCGATTTAATGGGACTTCTCACAATCATGAAGGGTTTGCCTCTTGCATATAACAAAGATATGCAGGAGGACAAGGAAGCGATATTTGATTCAATCGATACTGTTAAGCTTTGTTTGCCGGTATTTACAGATATGATAAAGACAATGAAAATTAATAAGGAGAAAATGTTTGTTTCGGCATCCGGCGGATTTACAAATGCTACCGATGTTGCAGACTATCTTGTTAAAAAAGGAATTCCGTTCAGGACAGCACACGGGATTGTGGGCAACATGGTTTTGTATTGCGAGCAGGCAGAAATTGTTGAAGGAATCGAAAATCTCAGCATGAAAGAATTTAAATCATTTTCAAAATTGATTGATGATGATATTTATGATTGTATCAGCATGGAATCCTGCGTATCAAAACGAAACGTTTTTGGCGGACCGGCTAAGAAAGAAGTATTAAAACAAATCGTAAGTGCTAAAAAAAGAATTGGGGGATAAGCATTAATGGAGCTTCGCAGATTGGGAAAGACAGAGTTGATGGTAACACCGATAGGATACGGAGCACTTGGACTCCCCGGAGTATCTGCTGAAACACTTGAACAGGCAATTGTAGGCGGAATGAATTTTATTGATTCGGCACGCGGTTACGATGACAGCGAAATTAAGATTGGCAAGATGCTTGCCAAGACTGGGCTAAGAGATAAAATAATTATCACAACAAAAAGTTTTAGCCGTGACCTTACGGGATTCAAGCGTGACTTTGAAACTTCGATTAGCAATATGGGCACAGATTATATTGACGTAATGTTTTTGCATGATGTCAGCACAAGAAAAAACTGGAATCTGGTTCGTGAGAACGGACTGATCGATGAGTTGTACAGACTAAAGGCCGAAGGAAGAATTCGTCACTTGGGAATTTCAACACATGATGACGGTGATGTTGGGCGAGAGATAATTGAATCGGGACACTTTGAAGTAGTCATGATTGCGTACAATGCTGCTAATCCTGAGCTTGAGCAAACTCATATTCCTCTTGCCAAATCACTTGATATCGGAATCGTAATTATGAAACCTTACGGCGGCGGAGTGCTTACAGATAAAAGAAGCCGCGAGCTCGGCTTTGAAATGTCAGCAGAGGAAGCTTTGAAATGGTGTGTTTCCAATCCTGATGTGAGCTGTGTAATTCCGGGAATGGACGCACACGAATATGTCGACGTTGCATTGAAAGTTTTAAATTCGGATTTCGTAAGCCTGAGCAAAGAGGAACTAAAAGAAACTGTCGAAAGAGTATCGATTAAAGGTAAGAATTATTGCAGAGGCTGTCGTTACTGCATGCCATGTCCTCAGGGAATACTTATTCCGGAGTCACTAAAATTAAATAATCGCTGGGAAATATACGATCAGGTTGAGTGGGCACAGATGCATATGATATGCGAAGAATTCAACGCGACTATTCCTGCCGAAAGCGGCCCTGAACTTTGCACGGCTTGTGAGGTATGCGTTCAGAGATGTCCGTACAATCTTCCGATTCCTGAGTTAATGAAACAGTGCGTGACAATAAAAAATCACAACAACGGTCATAATTAAATTATTAATTTATTAGTGTAGTCTTCTATATTGACGAGCAGACCGCTGTTAACGCGTGAGTGCTCACTGGCAAATGCCATAATGTGTCCTTGCAGAGAAACATTTATCGCGGTTAACCCGTTTCCGGGTTTGACTCCGCTAGCCAGCATATCTAAAAAGTCGAGAAGTAAATTGTTGCTGCTCCGGTCTTCCTTATCATCAGTCGGAGGAAAAAAGTCGTCAACAGAATAGCAGACACGCTCACCGCCAAAAGGGGTTAACCATATCTGCCCGGATGCAGCATCACCCTCAAGTAAACCTTGGCTTCCGAATATACGAGTGAGTCTTGTTCCTCCTTCGGTAAATGCAGTGATGGTTACACTGACTGTAATACCGGCTTCAAATTGAATATTTATAATCTGATTATCAACTAGATCGTTGTCACACTCATAAACACATTTGCCATAAAGACCTGTTTTGATTGCATCGTAAACTGATTCTCGTGTCAAAACCGAAGTCAGTTTTTTAATCGGCCACTCGCCTCGCTCGATAGCACCGGGCTCGCTGAGCATATACATTTTCTCTGCGTCATAAATGCAATCTGCCTTAGCCTTGCAGCCGTCAAGACAACGCAACGCGTGACCTTCGGGAGCATTCTCTTTAGTGTAATATTTTAGTGATCCGAATGAAGATAATGCGATTGGTTTTTTGTTGCCAATCAGCCATAAGAGAATGTCCATGTCGTGGCAGCCTTTGGCAATTGCGAGAGGACTTGTGACTTGACTGTTGCGCCAATCTCCGCGCACATAACTTTGAGTATAAGGATACCAGCCAAGCTCCTCAATATATTGAATATTCATTATATCGCCAATCTTGCCGTCATCGATAAAAGACTTCAGCAATCTGTAATAATTTGAAAAGCGCAGGACATGGCACACGACACAATGCCGATTTGTCTGCCGCGATACTTCCGCGATTTCCATGCATTCTTTTGGATCAGGGGAAATAGGTTTTTCGAGCAAAATATGATAACCCTTTTTCATCGCAGGAATGGCTTGTGAATAATGCTGCTTATCCTGTGTCGCAATAATTGCAACATCGGCGCAAAGTGGTGCGCTTATAAAATCATCAAAGGATGAGAACAACAATTCTTGAGGAATGGAATAATCACTACCCATTTTTGCAAGGCGCTCTGGATTGGGTTCGACACATGCAATGACTTCCATGAGGTCAGGACGCATTTTCGAAAATGGTGCGTAGGCGTGCATACCTCTTATGCCTGCTCCGACGATTGCAACTTTAATTGGGAAATTAATATTATCCATGTGTTACCTCCTGAAGTATACTTTAATTTTATCACAATATTGTCGAAACATCAATAATTGACGGCGATTATCGCATTGACAAAACAGGCTTTTCCATGATATAAATTAATAGTATTTTCAAAAACATTTTTGAACGGAGAGAGCACATGTCAATCAGGGAAATAGCTTTACAGAAACATTCAGAATGGAAAGGCAAAATTGAAGTTATTAGTACTGTTGAATTAAAGACCAAGGAAGATTTGTCGATTGCTTACACACCGGGAGTTGCAGAGCCGTGTCTTGAGATTTCAAAAAATGTTAATCTGTCATACGAATACACGAGGAGATCAAACTTAGTTGCAGTCGTGACTGACGGCACCGCAGTTCTTGGCCTTGGAGACATTGGCCCGGAAGCGGCGATGCCTGTAATGGAAGGCAAGTGCGTTCTGTTTAAAACGTTCGGAGATGTAGACGCGTTTCCGTTATGCATACGAAGTAAGGAAGTTGATGATATTGTCAATACTGTTAAACTGCTCGCAGGAAGCTTTGGCGGGATTAATCTTGAGGACATTTCTGCACCAAGGTGTTTTGAGATTGAGCGCAGACTTAAAGAAGTATGTGACATTCCGATTTTTCATGATGACCAGCACGGCACGGCAGTTGTTGTTCTTGCTGCAATGATTAACGGACTTAAGATTGCGGGCAAAAATATTGAGGATGTTGAAGTAATTGTCAATGGGTCCGGCGCTGCAGGAATTGCTGTTACAAGACTGCTGATGAGTATGGGATTGAAGAGGGTTATTTTGTGTGACACCAAGGGCGCCATATACGAGGGCAGAGATAACCTGAATTTTGAAAAGAATGAAATGGCTAAGATATCTAATCTTGATAAAAGGCAGGGATTGCTTGCGGATGTCATGAAGGGTGCCGACGTATTTATCGGATTATCTGCACCGAATACTGTTACAAAAGAAATGGTTCAGTTGATGAATGTTAATCCGATAATATTTGCGATGGCTAATCCTGTGCCAGAGATATATCCGGACGAGGCTCGTGCTGCCGGTGCAGTTGTAATTGGAACAGGTCGTTCGGATTTTCCGAATCAGATAAACAACGTGCTCGCATTTCCGGGCATATTCAGAGGCGCGCTTGACGTGAGAGCGAGTGATATTAATGACAGCATGAAGATCGCCGCTGCTAAAGCCATTGCGGATTTGATAAGTGATGAAGAGCTGACACCTGAATATATTATTCCGGGACCGTTTGATCCGCGCATCAAGGATAAGGTGGCTGATGCGGTTTCGCAGGCGGCAAGGGATAGCGGGGTTGCAAGAATATAGGTTGATTATTGTTTTGAGTATGCGATATAGGTAGGCATGGTTATTGCTTGATTATGATTTGGTTACTGATCGATATACGAGAGGGGGAATATAAATGAAGAAACTTAACGTTGGTGTTATCGGCTGCGGAAATATTAGTGAGACATATTTTGAAAATCTGACGAAAGATTATAATAAAAGTATTAATGTTGTTGCGTGTTCAGATATTGTTATGGATAGGGCTAAGGAGGCCTGCGACCTTTATAAGATTCCAAAGGCGCTCACAGTTGACGAGCTGATTAATGATAGCGATGTGGAATTGGTCTTGAATATAACGATTCCGGCTGCACATTATGATATTAATATGAGGGCTCTTGAAGCGGGTAAGCATGTTCATGTTGAGAAACCGCTTTCGTTGAAGAGGGAACAGGGCAAGGCTGTATTGGAATTGGCTGACAAAAAGGGTCTGCGAGTTGGGGCGGCTCCTGATACATTTATGGGAGCAGGCCTTCAGACATGCAGAAAGCTTATTGATGAGGGCTGGATTGGAAGGCCGACAGCGGCATCTGCATTCATGATGAGCTCGGGAATCGGCGATTGGCATCCTAATCCCGAATTTTTCTACAAGGCCGGCGGAGGTCCGATGTTTGATATGGGACCGTATTATATTACCGCACTCGTTTCGCTGCTTGGACCAGTTGAGCATATTGCCGGGATGACTAACAAAGCATTTGATCAAAGGATGGTTAGACATGAAGATAATTTCGGATACGTTTTTGATGTTGAGATTCCGACACACATAGCAGGCCTTATGAGATTCAGAGACGGTGGAGTTGTCGGCAGTATTATTACGAGCTTTGATTGCTGGGGAAGCAAGCTGCCACGCATTGAAATATATGGAACAGAAGGAGCATTGCTTGTTCCTGATCCGAATACATTTAAGGGTCCTGTATTTATTAAGAGGAAGGACTATGAAGAGTGGATGGAGATTCCGCTGTCGCACAGCTACAACAGGGAGAGCAGAGGCATTGGAATTGTTGACATAGCAAGTGCAATCGAAAATAACCGAGCGCACAGAGCAAACGGCAAAATGGCATATCATGTTCTGGATATTATGACATCATTCCACGATGCATCAGATCAAAACACAACTGTTAAAGTTGAAAGCTCATGCGAGCGTCCCGCGCCTTTGGCGATGGACTTGGCAAGAGGCGAAATTAATTAGGTTTTAAAATTTTATTAATGCATATATAAAAAATCAGGACACATGCTGTCCTGATTTTTGGTTTACTTTTTAATTTGCAATTACATTGTCGGTGCATCTGCAACCCAAAGTCCGTGAATATTACAGTATGCGTATACAGATACAGGTTTGTCATCAATAAATGTGAATTTAGCAATCGGTGATTCGCCAATCTCAAAAGCTTTTCTCTGGCCGCCATTCTCAGTCTTAACATAGACGAAAGCAATGAAATGTTCAGGGAGCATAGGGTGTAAAACCTCGCCAACCTGGACTGTCATTACACCATTTTCGACTGTAATGAAAGGAACGTGCTTTTCGAGTGCACCGTCAGTTGTGTTTGGAACCAGGATGCTCATTTCCTCGCCACAGCAAAAAGGAGTGACTCCTGAATCCACAACCAGAACCGCAATATTTCCGCATTTCTTGCAGATTAAAAATTTGTGACTTTTATTCATAAAATTACCTCCTCGAACGTTTTCTTTATTATATCATACGAAACTTGAATTCACAAGAAAAATAGTTTATTATCTATTTTAGAATAAATTATTTTTTGAATTGGAGATACTCATGACTATTAGATTTGAAGGTAATACAGGAGCACCGGAAAAAGGGCTCGAAATTATTTGCGCTGAGCTTAATTTTAAGGTTGCTGATGATGGCTTTCCGGTTGAGTGTATATTATTGGATGAGATTCAGGGGCAAGATAAATATATAGAGCTCGAATGCACGCAGGATAAAGCAGTTGCTAGATTTTACGAGCCGGTTCAGTTGTGGCGCCTCCTGGGAATATTTAAGGAGCAAAAAGTCGAGAACGATGTTTTCACTGTCAAGGAAAAAGTATTTTTTGATATGAATGGCGGAATGCCTGATTTGTCCCGCAATGCCGCAATGCGTCCTAAGAGTATCAAGAAACTTGCAACAAAGATGGCGTTGATGGGACTGAATTCTTTGCTTTTGTATATTGAGGATATGTACGAGGTTCCATCACGAAAATACTTTGGCTATATGCGGGGACGTTATACAATTGAAGAATTAAAAGATTGCGATGAGTATGCAAAGAGTATAGGTATAGAGCTTATACCATGTATACAAACGCTTGGTCATATGGAAAAATATCTAATATGGGGAGAAGCCAATGATATTAGAAACACCGAGGATACGTTATATGTTCGCAGTGAAAATACATATGAGCTTATAGAAGAAATGGTTGGCCAGATTACGAAGGCATTTTCATCAAAAAAAATCCACTTGGGTATGGATGAAGCGCCCGATGCGGCTATGGGAAGAAATCAAGTAGAAAATGGTTTGCAGGATAAGTATGAAGTTTTGAATACACACGTCAATAGAGTTGTGGATATTACCAACAGATTCGGACTTGAGCCAATGATATGGAGCGATTTATATTTTAGATTCTCATCTCCGAACGGACACTATTATCACAGTGATTTTGAGGTTCCGACAAAGGTTAAGGAAGCCATCCCAAACAATCTTTCTTTGGCATACTGGGATTATTATAATCTCAAATCAGACATTTATACCGGCATGATAAAAAAACATTTTGATTTTAGTCCCAACGTAATATTTGCCGGCGGCATTTGGACATGGGCAGGAATGGTTCCTAATTATCTTAAGACAATTGTTACAACAAACGAAGCAATGAGAGCGTGCAAAGAGATTGGCCTTAGAAAAGTGTTTGCAACAATGTGGGGAGATGACGGCGGCGAGACCGATATGTTTATGGCTCTTGCAGGACTGCAGCTTTTCGCAGAACACGGGTACAGTAAAGAGGTTGACGCAGAAAAATTGCGCCGACGATTTGAAACATGTGTCGGCGGTCATTACGACGATTTTATTGCCATATCCGATCTTCATATGCTTCCGGGCACAACGGTCAATGATTTGTCAATTCTGGATAAGGAGCCAAACGCTGCCAAGTATTTGATATGGGAAGATATTATGATTGGCTTGTTTGATAAAAATATTGAGGGTATGGAACTCAGGTCATATTACTCAAGCCTTATTGAAAAATATTCTGATGCTGCCATGCGAAACGGGGAGTGGGATTATCTGTTTGAATTTTCCGAGGCAATGGCTGAGACACTATCCATTAAAGCAGAAATAAGTATTGATATTAAGAAAGCTTATGATGATCGCAATCATAAGGAAATGCTTAGAATTTCCGAAAGCGTTTTGCCATTGCTCAAGGATTGTGTCGAAAATCTGCGCCGTGTCCATAGAGATATGTGGTTGAAGGACAACAAGGCATTTGGATTTGAAATAATTGATCACAGGTATGGCGGCGTGCTTTCAAGAATTGATTTTGCGATAAACAGACTTATGGGTTTTGTTGCAGGAAAATACGAGACTCTAGAAGAACTTGATGCAGAAAGACTGCCGTACTGCCCACCGTATATCGATAGGCTTGGCAGATTTATGTACTGCAACAGATACAATCGTATAAGTTCAGCAACATTCTAAATACAACAATATTTCTATGGATGAACAATATATGCAATTCCTGTGGCAACGGAGACAGCTTCGTTGTCATTGAATTTCGTGTATAGGTCTAGCGTGGTTACGTCTGCAGTTGTCGTGGTTGTCACCGCCAATTTTGTGTAAATACAAGTTTTGAAATCCGAGGATATCGCAAATCCCAAAGTTGGATTTGCAAAAATTCCTTTGGCAACGGAAATATTATTGCTTGAATTATAAGCTCTGAGATTCAGATCCGCTGTCTTTGTGGCGGCATCATAATTATTTAGGAAGATGAGACCTTTTCCGTCAGATGAAAATGACGGCGTTGATAATTTGATGTCAATCAAAGCTAAATATGAAGTAGTATCAACAGAAGTTTTTGAGTCTGAATTTGGATCATAGAATAACAACTCGCCACTGTTTGCGGTGACATTATAATTCTTAAAGTATAGGAACGGATCAGTGTTAACGTTTAAAGGATAAGAGGTATATGTAACACCTTGATCAATGATGACTTTGCTGTTTAAAGTCTTGCCACTTATTGCAATGGTGAACAAATCGACCGATCCGGATGTTGTGCCCTCAGGATATTGTAAGCCGAAAATTTGCTTATCGCTCATTGAGTAGTAGTTGAGGAAAGAAGGTGAAATGCCTGTTGCAATTGTTGCGGAATCTGTATAGGTTCCGTTGTCGTTGTATGTATAATAAACATTCGAAAGGTTAGCATTTGCATTGGCCTTGCAATACAAAACGGAATTGAATGTGCCGGTGTTGGCAGAAGGAATTGTCGACAAAATAAGTTTGGAGACTTCAATATCTATTCTTGTCTTATCTTTTGCAATATCGGCTCTGTAAAGATCACCAAGCTTTTTGCTCTGGCTGAAGTTGCCAAGGAATAGAAATTCTAAAGTGTCCTTGTTGACAATTGAATATCTGTCAACGTTATATCCAACGATTTTTTTTCCGGAGGAAATCTCGTTTAGATATAAATCGTAAATAGGACGCTCGGTGACTCCGTCTTTATAGGTTTTGTAATTTTTTGTATACAGAATATATTTTGTATCATTGGAAATTGCAATCGGAGTGAAGACACCTGAATCAACAAGAACTTTGGATTGACCAGTCTTCATGTAGTACAGGTCACCTTTCTTTGTCGTGGAATCATAGTTTTGAACAAACATTATTGTATCTGTATCATATCCGAACTTAAAACTCTTGTCGTTTACATCATCT
Organism: Eubacteriales bacterium; assembly: GCA_025361685.1. Classification (GTDB taxonomy): domain Bacteria; phylum Bacillota; class Clostridia; order JANYKE01; family JANYKE01; genus JANYKE01. The sequence continues at coordinate 11,403 of JANYKE010000156.1, forward strand.
GCAATTTTAACAGGATTGCTGCCTTCCTTCATAAAATAAAGTTCGCCTATGCTTCTCGACGGGTTATAATTTTTGAGGAATAGAATGCTATTGGTACCGGGAAAAACTTTTGGGAGTGCAACATTATCGGAAATGATAGTTTTGTCTGCACCGGACTTTTTAATGTAATAGTTACCACTCAGTGTAGTAAAATTAAAATCTTCAAAAAAGAATAGCGAATCTTTGCCGTATGAAATTAGGTTCCTTGAAGTCCCTTCAACATATCCGGCAGGCTCGGTTCCTTTGCGATACAGCTCGGCTGAAATCTGATTGGGCTTCATATCCTGTGAAAGAGAATAGACCTGACGGTCTTTGACAAAATACATGCTACTGAAATCAGGCTTTTGAGCAGGCTTTAACATGTTGACAATTAGAGTTGAAAAAACAACTATCAGCCCGACAAATACAATGAGGGCTAAGACGGAAACAATTCTCTGTCGTCGCTTCATAACAACCTTCTTGGACTTAGTCGAAGTATTTTCTATTCCGCAGTGTGGGCATTTCTCATATGAACTTGGGAAAAACTCATTACAATTTTTACATACCATTGGATTCTACCTCCTACTAATGATAATTTATCACATTATCCCACAAAATCCAACCCCACCCCAACTATTTTATTCATTTTTTTAATATGGTTGATATTTGTCGGGTTGTACTGTAAAATATGTCTGTAATAACCTTTATTTATTTTGGAGGGACGATATTGGCTAAAAAAAGAAAGGCTTCAAGCAATGCTGCCCGCAAAAGGATGCCTGCTAAGCGCACATCACCTCAATCAAATTCTAAGCAATCGCGAATTTTCAAGGAAGTTATAGCGATTCTGCTTTTGGTAGCAGGACTGCTGTTTTTCCTAGGCGTTTTCTTTACAGACTCATCCGGAGTTTTCGGCGGATTGACGGCAGGATTGACAATGGGATTTTTTGGTTTTATTTGTGCACACATTTTGCCATTTGTTTTGATTGGATTTGCGGTTCTGGTATTTATTGGCAAACCGAAAAGTGAATTCTCGAGGTTTATGATTTTTGCGGCGGTAATGATGATCTTGCTCTCCGCAGTATTTGCAGTGGGCGATTATTCCGCTATAAGAGAGTCTCTCAAAAGGCCTGCCGAATCAATGCAGTTTTTTGATTGGGTTAAACTGATTTACACAGGCGGTGAAAATACATATGCAGGAGGCCTTATCGGCACAGGGATTGCTGCTTTGTTGATGCTTATTTTCGGAACGGTTGGCACATATATCGTTTTGATTTTCGCAATAATAATTGCCAGCTTATTTTTTACAGGAATTCCGCTCCGTGAAATATTTGATAATGTTATCGGATTAGTCAGAAACATTTTTGGAACGATTAGAAGACATAAGGAAGATAAGTCTGATGATGGCAGTGAAGATGATGGCGATGTGGAAATTCAGATTAATGGAGCAGATGATAAGAAGTTTAAGCATGATGCCAGGGAAGAAGAGATTGCACCCAATGAAAAGTTTGATAAGTTTTTTTCCACATTTAATGTTGATGAGGATAAACCGAATGATGCAGCCGCAGAGCCTGATGCGCCGATTAATCCTCGGTTAATTAATATTAAGAAAAGCGTACCAATAAAAGAAGTTAAAAAAGATATAGATAACGCCGAAGAAACTCAGGTGCCTGAATACATTTTTCCACCAATAAACCTTTTGAGTTCGGGAAAAATACTTGCGAAGAATACAAAGGACCATGAGGCAATGGCAATGAAGGACAAGAGCTTGCTTGAGGAGACACTGAAAAGTTTTGGAGTGGATGCCAAGGTTGTTAAAATCAGCCGCGGGCCAACTGTAACAAGATTTGAACTCAAACCCGGTGCGGGCGTTAAGGTTGCGAAAATAAGTAATCTTGCTGATGATATTGCACTTAACATGAAATCAAACAGTGTTCGTATTGAGGCTCCGATTCCGGGTAGGGGAGTTGTTGGAATTGAACTTGGGAATAAGGACAAAGCAGCTGTTTTATTAAGAGAGGTGGTTGATTCCACTGAATTTAAGGAAGCCAAATCTCCGCTGACAGTTGCTTTAGGAAAAGATATTTCAGGCGACATGGTGCTGGCAGATATTCATGAAATGCCGCACATGCTGATTGCCGGAGCTACCGGCTCAGGTAAGAGTGTATGTATTAATTCAATTATTGTGAGTCTGCTTTACAAGGCAGCGCCTGAGGATGTTCGTTTGTTGATGGTGGATCCGAAGATGGTCGAATTAGGAGTATATAATGGGATACCTCATTTGTACGCTCCTGTTGTTACAGATCCTAAGAAGGCAGCAAATCTATTGGGATGGGCATGTGCGGAAATGGAGAATAGATACACTTTGTTTGCTGAAGTAGGAGTGCGTGACATAAAGGGATATAATGCCTTGGCAGCTAACAGTGCAGACAGAGAAAAGGTTCCGTCAGTTGTAATTATTATCGATGAGCTTGCTGCCTTGATGTCGGTTGCTCCCAGAGATGTTGAGGACAAGATTTGCCGCTTGGCTCAAAAGGCGAGAGCAGCGGGAATGCATCTGATTGTCGCTACGCAAAGACCTTCGGTCGATGTCATAACCGGACTGATTAAAGCTAACATTCCTTCCAGAATTGCATTTTCTGTCTCTTCGCAGATTGACTCCAGAACTATTATTGACGGAATGGGTGCTGAGAAATTGCTTGGAAAGGGAGACATGCTATTTTGGCCACAGGGGATGCCTAAACCATATCGCGTACAAGGTGCACTTATCAGTGATAAAGAAGTTGAAGATGTAATCAAATTCGTGAAAAAGGGTACCGAACAATATAATGAAAATATCATTGAACAAATTAATAAAGAAGATGAAGGCGACGTATCACGAAAAAGCAGCAAATCTGATAAAATGTTAGGGGACGATTATTTGAATTCTGCAATTGATTTTGTAATTGATACCGGACATGCGTCGACATCAATGATC
>JANYKE010000194.1 GCA_025361685.1 Eubacteriales bacterium
CATATAAAGAAGATGTTATTGTTGTTTTGGGTGCAGGGATCAAAGGTGAAACACCAAATTTGATTCTTAAAGGAAGATTGGACAAGGCTGTTGAATATTATTCACAAAATCCAAATGCAGTTATTGTTGTTTCAGGAGGACAAGGATTTCAGGAAGATATTCCCGAAGGGCTTGCAATGGAAAGATATTTGGTTGCCAGAGGAATACCAATAGAAAAAATATTAAAAGAAGAAAAAGCAACTGATACTCTGCAAAATTTTAAATTATCTAAAAAGATTTTGGATAATTACTTTACCGGAAAGACGTATAAAACAGCATTAATTACAAATGATTTTCACGTCTACAGAGCAACCGAAACCGCAAAAATTGCCGGACTTAATTGCACACATTATTTTGCCCAGACAGATTGGAAAACTCTGCCTCTGAATTATTTTAGAGAATCCGCTGCAGTAATAAATCTATGGATATTTAAAAACTAATACAAATATTGTTGTTTTTCAATAAATAATTGTTGACTTCCAATTTGCAATATGATATATTTTCCTTAATCAGTAGTAAGAAAACTTGCTATTAAGGAGGGGAAGTATGTATAAGAATTCAATTACACACTACATAACAAAGGTGGTTGTGGACATAATGTTTTTTGCGGGAATAGCCTGCGTTATTGCAGTACCGTGGCTGTCAAAATTGTTGTGCGATTATTTCAATTATAATGACAATGAATATTGGATCATCACGTTTTCTTTATTGTCCTCAGGACTATGTGCAATATACATTCTGTTTAACATCAAAGGAATGTTCAAAACTCTTCTTGGCGGGAACCCCTTTGTAAAAAGAAATATCAGTTGCTTTAGAAAGATTGCTGTGGCATGTGCAATAGTTGCTATTATTTTCTTTATTAAATGTTTCTTAATGTTCACCATAGCAACGGCAGTTGTTGTACTGTTGTTTGTTATTGCTTCGCTTTTCTGCTTAACACTAAAAGATGTTTTCAAGCAAGCAGTGTATTATAAAGAAGAACATGATTGGACGGTGTAGGCTATGTCAATAATAGTTAATCTAGATGTAATGATGGCGAGACGAAAGATTGGACTTATGGATCTTGCCGAGAAAATAAATATTACACCGGCTAATCTTTCCATACTCAAAAATAACAAGGCGAAAGCAATTCGATTTTCAACCTTGGAAGAAATTTGCAAAGCACTTGATTGTCAACCCGCTGACATATTAGAGTATTCCAAAGAATAATTTACCACTTTAGCATGTTATCTTTTATATCACTGTTCCAAATTTCTATAAGTTTTTCAACATGTTCTGCCGGCATCTCTGCATCGCTTGCAGAAACATTTTCAAGCATCTGTTCGATATTTTTCATTCCCGGAATTACTGTCGAAACGCCGGGGAGTGCAAGCACAAATCTCAATGCAGCTTGAATCATGCTTGTATTATTTTCTGTAGCAAAACTTATCTTATCAAGCAGTTCAGCTCGACGAGAAATTTGTTCATCATCCCAGCGGTCTCTTACATCATCTACAAATATGCTTTTTGAATTATATTTTCCTGACAGCCATCCTGAATCGAGAGGAACCTTGACTATGACAGCAATATTTTTTTCGCCTGCTAGCTTAATTGCATCGGCTGTTTCCTGAAAGAAAATATTATAAAGGATTTCAACAACTCCGCTTGGTGTTGTGTTGATTAATTCAAACATATCTTTTGAGGTATCAACAGATGCACCGTATGCACCAATTTTTCCTTTTGCTTTTAGCTTCTCGAAAACTTCATAATGCGGAGAACTGCCATTCAATAATTCAAAGGGCGGATTGTGAAGCAGTATTGAATCAAGATAATCTGTCTGGAGTCTTTCCAAACTTTCATCAATTGATTTTTCAATAAATTCATGATTGAGTCTATAATCACGATTGCCTGCAGGGAAACCAAGCTTTGTGTTTATTACAACCTTGTCACGAACTCCTTTCAGTGCTTTGCCAAGAATAATCTCACTTAAACCCGCACCATATCCCGGAGCTGAATCAAAAAAATTGACGCCCTTATCTACTGCTTCTTGAACCAGACGAATTCCATCCGCTTCTTCGGGACCGCCCCACATATCGGAACCGAGCTGCCATGCGCCAAATCCTATTTCTGAAACAAATTTACCTGTACTGCCATATGCTCTTGTTTTCATAACAATACATCCTTTCTACTATTCATTTATTGAGTTTTAGCTGGACTCGCTGCTCTTCTCGGCTTGCTTTTGCGCCTTGAAGAGTATGACCGAAGTCGATCGCTGCTGTAAACTTTTCTTACAATTTTATCTCGCGGATCTTCCGCTACAAAAGTCAATTCATACGGATGTTCAGCCGCAATCGGGATATCTTTTTTTATATATTTCTCAATTGCTTTTAGCAGACTTCTCTCTTCTATATCACAAAAAGAAATCGCGGTTCCGCCCAATCCTGCTCTGCCGGTTCTGCCAATCCTATGCACATATGCTTCCGGTACTTCGGGCAAGTTGTAGTTAATAACGTGAGAAAGTTCGTCAATGTCAATTCCGCGTGCAACAATATCAGTTGCAACCAAAACCCTTGACTCTAGATTCTTGAATCTGTTGAGGGCGTGCTGCCTTGAAAATTGAGCCTTGTTAGAATGAATTACATCACAAGAAATTCCTTCTTGTATAAGTTTCTTGGCGATGTTATCGGCTCCATGTTTTGTTCTCGAAAATACAAGTGCCGACACTACTGCCTCATCTTTCAAAAGGTGAATAAGTAATCTTGTCTTGTCAGATTTGCTAACGTGATAGACAAGCTGATTGATACTTTCAACTGATGGTGATTCAGGGGTTAAAGAAATTTTTACCGGATCGATCAGAATTCTATTTGACAACTTATCAATCTCAGGTGGTATAGTTGCCGAGAATAACATAGTCTGCTTTTTCTCCGGTAGCACTGCAATAATTTTTTCTACGTCGCGAATGAAGCCCATGTCAAGCATGTGATCAGCCTCGTCAAGAACAAAGAACTCCACATTTTTCAAGTTAACCAATCTTTGCCCAATCAGGTCAATCAATCTTCCGGGTGTTGCAACAAGAATATCTACGCCTGAACGCAGAGCATGTTCTTGAGTCCTTTGTGATACGCCGCCGACAACAATGGTGTTTTTCAATCCTGCAAATTCACCGTAAGTTGAAAAACTTTTTCCAATCTGTGAAGCAAGCTCTCTTGTTGGTGTGAGAATCAAAGCTTTGATTACTCTCTTGCCGTGCAACTGCATTTTAGCTTTATGTAAATGCTGTATAATCGGAATAGCAAATGCTGCGGTTTTGCCTGTGCCTGTCTGTGCAGATCCGAGTAAGTCTCTGTGCTCAAGCAAAGCAAGTATAGCCTGTTCTTGAATAGGGGTCGGATGTGTATATCCTTCTTTTTTTAAAGCCCTCAGAATAGGTTCGATAATATTTAATCTTTCAAATGACATCTAATTTGTTTTCTCCTTAATATGTTTTCTTTTTCTTTTTAACCAGTTCCGGCTGTGCTACAACTGACTTAAGCACTGATGAAGAAGCACCGGTAGTTGCACCTGCCTTTTTCTTCTTCTTATCTTTTTTAATATTTTTCTCACCCATTTTTCTCTACCTCCGTTATAAAAATTCATAAGCAACATTATATTTTTTAAATATTCAGTTTATACTATTGCTTATGAATTTTACCATACTAATGCATATTTGTCACTTAAAGTTGCTTTATTATATGTTTGGATGTACAATTTGCACACAACACAATATGACAACAACCATTTTGCATTAGCATAAAAAGTGAGTTTAGGAGTGATGGTATGAACGATATTTCTGACCAAAAGCAACTTGAAGATGAATTGTTTATCAGCGAGGAACGGTACAGGTTTTTGTTTGAAAATTCGGGCGTTGCAATAGGATATTACAAGCCGGACGGTACCGTCATTTCATATAACAAAAAAGCTGCAGAAAATATGGGCGGACAGATAAGCGATTTTTTGGGAAAATCTATTTACGAGTTGTTTCCCAAAGAAGATGCTAATTTATATATGGACAGAATCACAAAAGCCGCTGAGTCAGAAGGACAGCAGGAATATGAGGATTATGTGCCTCTGAGATCAGGAAGTAAATGGTTTACAAGCACATTTTGCAAAATTCTGAATTCAAAGGGTAATGTTGATGGGATTCAGATAGTCTTACAGGATATAACTGAACGCAAACAAGTTGAAGAGAAAATTAAGGAAAGTGAAGGACGCCTAAATTCAGCACAATTGATGGCGCATGTGGGTAATTGGGAGCTTGATCTGGAAACACAAACAATATGGGCATCTGAAGAAGCATTCAACATATATGGAATGGACTATCTTCCGGCTTCACCATATTTGCCATTGAGCTTCGTACAAAGAGCAGTTCTTCCGGAGTACCGGGAACATATGGACAAAGCACTGGCGGTATTAATAACAAAAAATAAAAAGTATGATGAGAAGTATAAAATTAAAAAGCGCAACACAGGAGAAGAACGTTTTGTTCATACATATGCTGTGCTGAATATTAATGAGATTGACAACTCAAGAAAAGTAATCGGTTCAATTCTTGATATTACAGATTATAAGAATGCCGAAAATGAAATAAAATTTTTAGGGGACCATGATCAGCTCACGGGAATGTACAATAGGAGATATTACGATGAAGTATTGACGCAGATTAATGATAGCAACAGCGTTCCGGTGACACTGATTGTGGCCGATGTGAATGGGTTGAAGCTTACCAATGATGCTTTTGGCCATAAATCCGGAGATGCTTTATTAAAAAGAGTTGCAGAAGTATTGGTTAACGAATCGCGAGCAGGAGATACGGTTGCAAGAATCGGAGGAGATGAGTTCGTTTTAATATTACCCGAAACAAATGCCAAGAACGCTGAGGAAATAATTGACCGCATTAGTTTGGCTGTAAGGAATGAGAAAATAAATAATCTCATTCCATCCATTTCAGTTGGGTATGCAGTTAAAGAGAATATTTATGACAATATAAATGATGTCTACAAAAAAGCAGAAGATGAAATGTATAGGCACAAACTCTTTGACAGTTCGAGTATGAGGAGCAAAACAGTAGATTTAATTATGAAAACATTGTTTGAAAAAAATGAAAGAGAAATGCTGCATTCAGAAAGAGTAAGTGAATTGTGTGCCGAACTTGCAAACAAATTTGGGTTTGGTAATTATAAAACTGACCAGATTAAAACTGCAGGGTTGCTGCATGATATTGGCAAAATCGGAATTGACGAAAAGATTCTCAACAAGGCTGAAAAACTCAGCGATGAAGAGTGGAAAGAGATTAAGAAGCACTCCGAAATCGGATATCGGATTTTAAGTGGTGTTAATGAATTTTCGCAAATCGCAGATTTTATTTTAGCACATCATGAGAGATGGGATGGCAAAGGCTACCCGAAGGGTTTGGAAGGCGAAGAGATTGCAATTGAGGCAAGGATTATTGCTATTGCAGATTCATTTGATGCAATGATGTCGAAACGTCCATACAGAAAAGCATTTGATGAGGATGAGGCAATTGAAGAAATATGCAAATGTGCAGGAACTCAGTTTGATCCTAGCCTCGCAAAAATATTTGTTGACAGTATTAGAAACAAAGAGCTGGTTTTTAGAACAATAGCCGAATAATCAAATAATCAAGTAATAAAAAATCAAATAATAAAAAAATCACTTACGGCATTTGCCAAAAGTGATTTTTTTTGGTTGCGGAGGTGGGACTTGAACCACACGACCTT
>JANYKE010000208.1 GCA_025361685.1 Eubacteriales bacterium
CTGCCGGAACACCGACAGGTACGGGATGCGAAATTTTGTCCATTGATGATGGAGTGTTTTTGATAAAAGCCACCACACCTGAATTTACTGTTAATGTCAATTAGTACGACAACAAAATCGGCAGTCTATTTTATCTTTGCATATTGGATTTGATTGCGTCCTTTATGTTTAGCATCATACAATAAATCATCAACACTCTTTACAAAGTCAATCATCATGCGTTCTTTTGATGGAATAGTTGTTCCGAGTCCGATACTGACTGTAACTATGTCCGCTACATCTGAATGTGCAAATGGTATCTTGAGCGAACGTATTGCATCAAGTATTTTCACGGCCATAATTAATGAATTCTCCAAATCCTCATTAACTAAATAACAAGCAAACTCTTCCCCACCGAATCTTGCAACAAAATCTTCTTTTCCGTCAATACAATCATTGATGCACTGTGCAATCAATCTGAGGCATTCGTCCCCCTCTAAATGTCCATAATTGTCATTGTACGATTTAAAGTGATCAATATCAATCATCAAAAATGAAATGAGCGAATTGTTTACTAAGGCTCTTTCCCATGTACGTTTAAAATTAATGTCAAATGTTCTTCTGTTGTATATACCTGTGAGCCCATCAAGTGAAGAAAGGTCAGAAAGAATATCGCGTGTGCGTTTTAATTCAAGATGATTCTTAAGAAAACCTCTGAAAATGTCATCGATTATTGCAAGATTGTCTTCATCTTTTTCGAGTAGTAAAATACTCATTTCAATATTTTTCAAATGTTCTTTTGTTTCAATCAGAAAGTCGCTCAGCAATTCGCATAGTACTGACCTTTTCTTTTAACAAATCCTCAATTGTATAACGATTTCGCTCCGTTAGATGTTTATTTGCCCGCACATCTGTAGTATCATTTAGTTGACTCATGGTATTCTCCTTTGCAATGTTGGTTTAGTCACTAAACATTATACATTGGATTTGCCATGAGTTACTGTTTTTCAATTATGCGTCAGTTAATTATATAACTTAGCGCTTTTCCAACTTCTGATTAATTATATATTTTTCAAAACCTTTTCTAAAAATACGCTGGCAATTTTGGGATCAAACTGTGTTCCTGAACATCTTTTTATTTCTTTAATGGCTTCCTTTTTGCTCATTGCTTTTCTATAAGGTCTATCTGAAGTCATTGCATCGTAAGCGTCAGCGACAGCAATTATTTTTGCAACAACTGTCATTTCATCTCCCTTAAGTCCTTTTGGATAACCTTTGCCATCCCATCTTTCATGATGCTGAAGCACATGCTCGGCAATATGGGAAAACTCATTTGCGGAACTAAGAATTCGGTATCCAATCTCAGGGTGCCTTTTTATTTCGCTCCATTCATCCTCGCTAAGCTTCTCAACTTTATTTAGTATTGCATCACTTATTCCAATGTTACCGATATCGTGCATGAGAGCAGCCGTGCTTATATTGATAACACCATTTTCTTTATATCCCATTTCAACTGCAATTTTTTTGCAGATTTCCTCAACTCTCTTGGAATGGATCATTTCCTCCTTACTCTTCTCATACAATGAATTCATTATAAGGTCTATCGTTCTTCGCCTTAGACTTGAGTCTTCCAAAAGCTTGTGACTATACATTTCATCTTCGGCCTTTTTAAATACATCTTTCATATCCTCGAAAGTTTTTCTTTTCATAGCAAATCCAATCGAAAGTGAAATCAAAGGATTTACCCTCTGTTCCTTTTTAGTTGCTTCAATAATACATTGCATTAGATTCCGAACGTACCTGCCATCAGCATTTGGAATAAGTACGATAAACTCATCGCCGCCAATTCTTGCCACAACTTTATCGCTTCCGCATGTTTTTCTGATTATCCTAGCAATTTTCTTTAACGTAACATCACCTGCTCTGTGACCAAATGCATCATTAGTCAATTTCAAGCCATTCACATCTGCCATCACCAATGCAATCGGAAGATTTTTCTCCTTGTCCATCCTTCGCAGCTCTTCAACATAAAACCTTCGATTATAAACCCCCGTCAATTGATCGTAATAACTAAGCTTCTCAATCTGACTCTCTACACTTTTTTGTTCAGTGATATCTCTAATGAATGTATTGAAATACAAAGGTCTATTGCTGCTATCTCTTAATAATGTCGATGATAAATCCACCCAGATTACGTTTCCATCTTTTTTAATATATCTTTTTTTTGTAAAAAATACAGGCTGGCTTCCATCAAGCATTTTTGCAATGCCCTCCGCGCTATTATCCAAATCGTCAGGAAACGTAAAATCTTTATAACTTAAGTTTTGCAATTCTTCTCTGGCATACCCAATTATCTCACAGTATTTATCATTTGCATCTAAAATCTTGCCATCAAGATTTATGCAGACAATTCCAACAGACGCTTGCTCGAAAATCGACCGATATTTTCGCTCGCTTTGTTCTATCATATTCTTACTACATTTGTCGTTGGGATTTTTTGAAATATTTTTGTCCACAAATATATCCTCTACACTTTCACCCGTAATATATATTTAAGATTGCAATTAAAAAACATTGCCTAGTAGTATCTAAATCTATACTAGCATAATGTATTAAATAATGCAACATGTGTGACATGAAATCGGTGATTGCTGCAATAAATGCTATATATTTTCGCTTTCTTCCCTTGCTATTCTGCACCAATCGATTACATTTTGTGGATTATGCCCAATAGTAGTATTATCCTTCATAATTATTTCGACACGACAATCACGAGTAATTTTAAATGCTTCACGTAATTTGCCCCGCATGTATTCCATGTCAATATTTGCAACAGCTAAATATGCCGGGTTTGGTTTTAATGAGTAAATATATTTATTTCCAAGAAAATCCGCCATCTTCTGTTGATCTGCCCATGGAGAAACGGATATTCTCCTTAACCGTGGGAGATGCTTAACTGCATACCATCTTTTTTCCAATGGCTCACAACAACCGTAGCAATTCAATCCAAATCTTTCAAGAATCGGTACTTGATAAGGCAATATAAACTCTTCAAACATTTCAGGCGAAATATGCGAAGTTTCCTGACTTTCCATAAATCCCCACATATCCATTGTGCGAACATTTTTTCCGTCGAAATCCTTTTGAGGAAGTTCATTTGTGAATCCAAAGCCTCCTGACCCAACATAAGTTTCATCATTGTTCAGATCAAGCAAGCCGTTTTCCTCTAAATAATCAAGCGTATGAATTTGTCCGTCTTGCAAAAATTTCATTAATCGTTTTAGTTCATCAGGATAATCGTACATGTCAAACAACATTTGCTCCAGTCCTCTAAGCTTCACAAGAGTATTAGTCAATCCTAGTGTCCACCACCAAGAATTATTTTTTCGAACAGTTAGTATGTCTCCAAATATTTCGCTCGCAAGTTCAAATAATTCATCAGTTTTTTTATAATCAATAATAATTTCGGGAAATCTTAATTTTGAAAAATCAGTATTGTAATCCTTAAGTGGTGCTTCCCAAGTGTATGCATTGCCACTCTTTCTACCAATATAATTTGCATCCAAGCCCCAGCCGGTATATTCATGAACATATTCAATATTTATGTACGCGTTTACCGCTCTGTCATCTCCCATTGATTCTCCCCAGAAAATCTCCTTGCGCAGATGCATTTCAAATCCTCGTGCCAAGTCTCCTTCACACTCGAGAAGCTCTGATGTTATAATTTCATTCCAGCCGTTTTCCGGATCGCAAAAAATAACCGGCCGCGTTTGCTTTAACGCATTATGATCATACCATAATTGTTTCTTCTCGTTTTCGATTGGTCTAGAGGACAGTTCAACAACTCTTAGTGCCAAACCTCTTAATATTTCAATATCATTTCTGCATACATTCAATTGATTTGTCAAATTTTTTTGCCCTCTCACTTCTGGAATTGTTGTTGCGAACTTTACTTGTATATGCATTCATGATAATATTAGTTTGAAGATAATGCAAATATTTTTGCATAATAATTCTGAACATATACGGGGTTACATTATGACGTTGGATAAATTAAAGGTCGGAATGAAGGCAAGAATAATTGCAGTGCGCGGACAAGGCTCTTTACGTGACAGATTGCTAGACATGGGCCTTACACCTAATACAGAAGTGAAAATACATAAAATGGCTCCAATGGGCGATCCAGTTGAACTTACCCTTCGAGGTTATCAACTCACACTTCGCAAAGCAGATTTAAGAAATATTGAAATCGGAGATTGCTGATATGATTTTTGCATTGGTTGGAAATCAAAATAGTGGCAAGACTACTTTATTCAATCAGATAACCGGCGCCAATCAGCACGTCGGGAATTTTCCCGGTGTAACAATTGAAAGCAAAGAAGGTCCGATTCGCGGAAACAAAGATTCTGTTATTGTCGATCTCCCCGGGATTTATTCCCTCTCACCATATTCAAGTGAAGAAATTATCACTCGTGAATTTATAACAAAACGACACCCCGACTGTATAGTAAATATTGTCGATGCTACCAATATTGAACGCAACTTGTACCTGAGCATGCAATTAATTGAACTCAATGTTCCAATGGTTATTGCGCTCAACATGATGGATGAACTGCGCTCAAATGGTGGAACAATAAATATATCACAGATGCAAGCAGAACTGGGAGTTCCTGTTGTTCCGATTTCAGCAAGCAAGAACGAAGGCATAGATGAGTTAATTGATGTTGCGCTAAAGACTGCCAAAACAAAACAATTTCCTGCTCGCCAGGATTTCTGTACAGGTGCAACTCATAGAGCAATTCATGCAATCGCACATCTTATCGAAGATCACGCCGAGCGAATTGGCGTCCCGCCAAAGTTTGTTGCCACTAA
>JANYKE010000013.1 GCA_025361685.1 Eubacteriales bacterium
ATTCAATTTCTTTAATATTAAGTTCTTCCAACACAAGCTCGCTGAATTCATCAGGAAGATCTGTTCCTTCCATCTGAACAAAAAGTTTTCCTATAGGCTGTCTATTTTTAATGTTTGCAGAATTTCTGCATGCACGTCCCATGTTTACAATTTTCAAAACTTTATCCATGTTGTCTTCGAGTGCTTTATCAATCAGATCTTTATTGCTTATTGGGAACTCGCAAAGATGTACGCTCTTAGGCTCGTCTGCATTAATGCCGAAAACAAGATTGTCATATATCTGCTCAGAAATAAACGGAACAAACGGTGCCGATATTTTAACCAACTTAATCAGCACCTCATTTAATGTAAGATATGCATTAATCTTGTCCTGCGGCATTTCAGGCTGCCAAAATCTCTCACGGCATCTTCTGACATACCAGTTGCTAAGTTCTTCTGTAAACTCCTGAATTGCCCTTGCCGATTCTGTAATTCTGTAATTTGAAAGATTAGTATCCACCAATTCTATCAACGTATTTAGTTTTGATAAAATCCATTTATCCATAGATGCTAATCCGGCATAATCAAGCTTGTAATCAGAAGGATTAAAATTATCTATTCCTGCATACAAAATATAGAAAGCGTAAGTATTCCAAAGCGTTCCCATGAATTTCTTTTGGCCTTCGCTGACGGCCTCCTCATAAAATCGACTTGGCAGCCAAGGTGAGGAACCGGTATAAAAATACCATCTCACTGCGTCCGCTCCCTGTTTATCAAGTACGGTCCACGGGTCAACAACGTTGCCCTTGTGCTTTGACATCTTTTCGCCATTCTTATCATTAACATGCCCCAATACAATAACATTTTTAAAAGCAGGCTCGTCAAAAATAAGTGTTGAAATTGCAAGCAAGGTATAAAACCATCCACGCGTTTGATCAACGGCTTCGCTGATAAAGTCAGCCGGAAAATTATCTTTAAATATTTCTTTATTCTCAAATGGATAGTGCCATTGTGCAAATGGCATTGCTCCGGAATCAAACCAGCAATCAATTACTTCGGGAACACGATACATTTTTCCCGAACATTTCGGACAATTGAGTAACACCTCATCAATGTAAGGTTTATGCAATTCGATGTTCGGAGGTACATTAATTCCCATTTCATATAGCTCGGCCAGACTTCCGATAACATGTCTATGACCGCATTCACATTCCCAAATCGGGAGTGGTGTTCCCCAGTAACGTGAGCGGCTGAATCCCCAGTCAACAACATTCTCAAGAAAATTACCGAAGCGTCCTGTGCGGATGTTGTCAGGAAGCCAATTTATTTTACTATTATTTTCAAGAAGTTTATCTTTAACTTCAGTCATTTTAATGAACCATGTATCTGTTGCATAATACAACAGTGGTGTATCGCATCTCCAACAGAATGGATATGAATGTTCAAAGTCAAGTGTTTTAAAAACAAGTCCTCTTTCGGCCAAATCTTTAATGATTAATGGATCGGCATCTTTTACAAATACGCCTTTCCAAGGAGTAACTGCATCAATAAACAATCCTTGCTCATCAACTAACTGAACAAATGGAAGCATATATTTTTTGCCAACCAAAGAATCATCTTCGCCAAATGCAGGTGCAATATGAACAATGCCTGTTCCTTCTTTGAGAGTGACAAAATCGGCGCAAGTAACGTAATATGCTTTCTCAGAAGGCTTGGCAAAATCATACAATGGAACATACTCAAGATGCTCCAAGTTGCTACCTTTAATTGTTTTTAATATTTCAATTTCAGAATCATTTCCAAATAACTCTTCAACAAGACTATTGGCAACATAAATATTCTCTTCATTATATTTAACAAGTGCATATTCTTCCTTCGGATTAACTGCAAGTGCAACATTAGACGGAAGCGTCCATGGCGTTGTTGTCCATGCCATTATATATGTATTATCCTCGCCCTTAACTTCAAATTTAACATATATGGATTTTTCGGTAACATCCTGATATCCCTGAGCAACTTCGTGGCTTGAAAGAGATGTTCCGCATCGCGGACAGTATGGCATTATTTTATACCCTTTATAAAGAAGACCCTTGTCCCATATTTTTTTAATTGCCCACCACTCAGATTCGATATATGAATTATCATAAGTTATATAAGGATTTTCCATGTCGGCCCAATAACCGACGCGCTCACTCATGCGTTCCCAATCACCCTTGTATTTCCATACGCTCTCTTTGCAAAGTTTAATAAATGCTTCAACTCCATATTTTTCAATACCGGGCTTTCCATCGATGCCAAGCATTTTTTCAACTTCAAGCTCTACCGGAAGTCCATGAGTATCCCAGCCGGCCTTTCTCAAAACCTTATAGCCCTTCATTGTCTTGTATCGCGGAATAATATCCTTTATTACGCGTGTCAAAATGTGGCCGATGTGTGGCTTACCATTGGCTGTCGGAGGTCCATCATAAAATGTAAAAGTCTTATCACCTTCCCTATTTCTGATGCTTTCACCGAAAATATCATTTTCTTTCCAGAAACTTAATACTTCCTGCTCTCTCTCTGCAAAATTCAACTTTGTTGAGACTTTTTTATACATGTGAATCCTCCTAATAAAAAATAAAGGGCAACTAACAAAAGTCGGAACATATTATTCCGGTCATATTAGTATACCCTAAATCTGCAATAATTGGTATTTTAAAAAGAATATGAACTACGCTTTTTTCTTTCTTCTCTTACGTCTCCGGAAATTTCCATGTCTTTTGGTACGATTACGAATATTGCATGTGAAACCTTGTTAATCTTTGAATCCAAGGCACAAACCGCTCCGCAAAGAAAATCAATTGCCCTCTGAGCTTCCGTTGTATCCATCTCTTCGATGTTAACAACAACAGGCTTTCTCTCCTTCATGCGCTCACATATTGCTTGAGTATCTTCAAAATTACTTGGTTGCATAATAACCAATTCATCTTGTTTCTCTTCGCGATACATGCTCACGACACGATCTCTTCTGCCTGATCTCGGAGCTCTTACTACAGGTTCCTTTGGCTCTTTAAATCTTACACCTTCATCAGTAGATTCAAAAATATCGCCGTCTTCATATTCATCGTCGTACCCCATAAAACTTTTTACGCTACTAACTAGACCCATAGCATTTTCCTCCTTAGTAAAATAAAACTCTTTTGTAAAAACATACACTTATATTATACAAAAAATCCGCGAAAAGTCAACACTTTTTATTTCAAACCTCTAAAAATTGCTGTTCCGATTCTGACAATATTTGCACCCTCTTCAATTGCAATTTCAAAATCATTTGTCATCCCCATAGAAAGAAATTCTCCTGAAAAATTTTCAAATTGTTTTTCTTTTAATTTTTCATTTAATAATCTCATTTCGCAAAAATATTTTCGTGTATCTTCCTTGTCTTGCAAAAATGGTGCCATGCACATCAGCCCCTTGACCTTAACATTAAATAGTTTTTCTGCATCAGAAATAACACTTAAAATCTTATTAGACTCAAGTCCATGTTTTGTAAGCTCATTTGCAATATTGATCTCAAATAACACATCCTGAACAAAACCCATTTTCTTTGCATGTCTATCAATTTCCTCAAGTAGTTCATAACTATCAACAGAATGAATCAGTTTAACTTTTCCAATAATATATTTGATTTTATTTTTTTGAAGACTTCCAATCATGTGCCAATTAATAACATTACACTTGCCACTAAAATAATTCATTTTTTCAATTAAGCTCTGAACTCTGTTCTCACCAAAATTCCGTATTTCGCAATCAAATAAAACCTGAATCTCATTTGATTCAACAGTTTTTGTTACAGCAACAAGTAATACCTCTCCGGGGCTTCTGCCACATTTATTTGCAGCAACAGTAATCCGATTATTTATTTCATTGAGATTCTGAGCAATGATATTATTTGATGACAAAGTTTCCATCAGCTTATTACCTGTCCTTCTGTGACTTTATCCGGTTTTACAACATACTTGTCGTATGTCATTAACTCAACGCCCGAGGTATCATCCTTGGATTTTTGAACCGCGGCGAATGTTCCGTCCTCACAAATGCAATCAACTTTAACAAAATAAACTTTGTTTGATTTTACAACCGCAAGCTTTGCCGTGTTACCATATTTTTTATATTCCATCAGACTCTTAATCGGAACCTTATATCCTGATGCTGAATTAAAAACAATTTGTATGTTGACAGTACGAATTGCTGCCGTCTCGGTTGTTAATGAAAATGTTTTCAGAACAGTATACACTTTTCCGTCTGCCTCGGGGGACACACTCACGACTTGTGCTCCGACTGTTTTTCCCGTTCCGTCAGCGCGAATATCAATACTATTGTTTGCCTGATTGGATGCATTTTGGCTGCTAATCAAAATTTCCTTATACTTTGCGTCAAAATATGCACCGAGCAAAATATAATCATTGTATATAATTTTAGCAAAAGGCTGTCCGGCCACAACTATATCATTTTTCACAGAATTACTCGCTGTGAAATTAGCAATGGAACTAAATTGCTCTCGGGTTATTGTCGATGCGTTGGAAATATTTAACTGACCTTCATAACCATCAATTTCATATGATGCAATTCCTGTTTCACTTGCAATAACGGATACAGAATTTGTTGTTTGCGAATCCTGAAAAGATTTTAATTGCCTTTCAAGATTTGACAGCGCATCATCCTTGGATGCAGCTATTATTTCATCATTTCGAGCGCTAATCAACTTATCTATACTTCTTCTTTCCGTATCGCTATATCTAAATGTGCCTGTTAAAGCATTGCTGTTAAACTTTTCCAACTGGGTATTAATATCCAAATCAAACTTGCCGGTTATGTCAGGGAGAATGTTTGATTTTTCAATTATTTTTTCTGTTTTGGCTCTTATCTGCTCGTTAATTTTTATTATTTCAGAATTATAATCCGTTGCGTTATCGTTGTACACATATGCGACTGTCTGCCCCTTTGCGACACGCTTGCCCTCTTCGGCATTATAAATATATCTTCCGCCTTGAATAGAACTCAAAACACTTTCATCGCGGAAAATAACACAATTATTGTATGCGCTGTCCTCAACAATACCTTGCTTAATATTACTCATTTCAACATTCTCAATAAACAAGAACTTAAATAAAATCGGAACATAGATAATAACAAATATTATCACAAAAATATATGCAACTCTAAACTTAAAAGGCTTTCTCATAATAAATTTTCTTCTTTCATAATCTGTATAGCTGACAGAACTCCAAGCTTTACACTTTCATATACGAGACCACCCTGGACATATGCAATATATGGTTCGCGAATCGGTGCGTCAGCCGACAGTTCGATTGATGCGCCTTGGACAAATGTCCCGGCAGCCATAATAACCGGATCAGCGTATCCTGGCATGTCCCATGGATAAGGCACGACAAATGCATCTACAACCGAGCCCTTTTGAATGCCTTTGCAAAAAGCTATCAATTTTTTTTCATCATTAAATTTTATAGACTGAATTATGTCATTGCGCTTTGCCATCGAAGAAGGCATAGTCTCAATACCAAGCAACTCCATCATCCTTGCACAAAATGCTGCTCCTTTCATGCTTTCACAAACAACATGTGGTGCAAAATATAATCCTTGCAAAATATTTCTATTTTGTCCAAGAGATGCGCCGACTTCTTTGCCAATTCCCGGCGAAGTTAGTCTGCATGCAATTTGCCGGATGCAGTTCTCTTTACCTGTTATATAGCCCCCTGCAAGCGCAATCCCACCGCCCGGATTTTTTATCAATGACCCTGCTATTATATCTGCCCCAACTTCTGTTGGCTCAGCTATACCTGTAAATTCACCATAGCAATTATCAACAAGAATAACTATATCATCTTTAATCTTTTTTATTGCTTTAACGGCATCAGCAATCTGATCGACAGAAAAAGATTCGCGCCACTCATAGCCTCGTGATCGCTGAATGAAACACATCTTTGTTTTGTCGCAAATATTTTCAACAACAGAATTCAGATCAATTTCTAAATTGCCATCATTATTCTTAACTAAATCAACCTGCTTATATCCGATTTTAAAATCTGCGAGTGAACCATTATTATTGCCGACTCCGGTTCCGATAACTTCTTCAAGCGTGTCATATGGCTTACCGGTAATACTAAGCAGTTCATCACCCGGTCTTAATATTCCAAACAGTGCTAACGAAATTGCATGAGTTCCTGAAACAATATTAGTTCTGACAAGTGCGTCCTCGCATCCAAATACTTTTGCATAAATTGCATCAATTACATCTCTGCCTTTATCGCCATAGCCATATCCGGTCGAGCCAATAAAATGTGTTTCACTTAACTTTAGATCTTGCATTGCCTTAAAAACTTTATACTGATTATGTTTCTTAATATTTTCAAAACGCGAAAATGCATCAATCAAATCTGATTCTGCTTTGACAGCGAGATCAATATACTTCGAATCAATGTTGAAATGTTTTCCAAGATAATCTTTGATTGCCATTTCCTCCAAAAAAATAGTTTTGTAATAAGTTGATTATATTATATTGCATAACTAAAATCAAGAATCCAAACCTTCGAAGCTTCCGGAGGAAAGTATATTACATGCGTCCAAAAAATCTTTTGGCATCGGTGCTAACATTCTAATCAGCTCTCCTGATATCGGATGAACAAAGCCGGTGGAGTATGAATGCAATGCCTGACGATTAATAATGTAAGTTAGCTTTCTTCCGTACAGACCATCTCCAATCAACGGAAATCCGCTTGCGAGGCAGTGAATTCTTATCTGATGAGTTCTGCCCGTTTCCAATCTAAATTTCAATAAAGCTGTATTTAGATTTGCGAATCGCTCTACAACTTCATAATGTGTGACACTTTTGTCTCCTGCTTCATTAATTTCGCGAAGCATAATACTATCCTTTGACCTCGAGATTGGAAGATCAATAATTCCTTTATCTTGCTTAATATCGCCACACACAATTCCCAGATACTCTTTGGTAAAACTGCCACTTCGCATCTGTTTTGTGAATTCGTTCTGAATAAATTGCTTTTTAGCAAATAAAATCACTCCTGTTGTGTCGCGGTCAAGTCTGTTTATCGGCCGAATCATTGTCCTGATTCTATTTGCATCATAGTAGTATTTTAAATAGTTAGCCAGCGTGCCGTCTTTATGTGTCGATGTTGGATGCACAACTGTGTCGGAAGGTTTGTTTATAGCAATTATATATTCATCCTCAAATAGAATGTCCAGCTTACACTCCTGAGCTAAAATATGATCGTGGTCTTCTTCAAAATCAAGATCAACTTTGAGCAGATCTCCGGTCTTCACTCTGATATTGACATAAACATTTTGACCATTTAATGAAATGCGATGATTTTGCTTGACCTTTGTCAAAATCCTTCCGGATAGTCCAAACTCTTTAGTCAAAATATCTCTTACAAACTTATTGTTAAATTTTTCGTCAATAATAAGTTCCATGGTTAATTCCTAATCTTCTCAAGTCTGATTTTGTCAGCAAACATTGCAATAAATTCCGAGTTCGTGGGACGCCCTCTATTTGCATTAATCGTATATCCAAAAAGCGAATCAATAAAATCAACTCTTCCTCTGTTCCATGCAATCTCAATTGCATGCCTAATGCCCCTTTCAACTCTTGTTGCTTTAGTTTTATGAATTGCGGCAACACTTGGATACAATTCTCTGGTAACCGAATTA
>JANYKE010000046.1 GCA_025361685.1 Eubacteriales bacterium
GTTAAAGAATACTGGGGTGAGGGTTCAAACAGAGCCAAAAACTGGCAGAGATATGACATGGGAGGCGCGGTTGAAGACGAAGACAGAATGGAATTTGAAGAAGGAATCGATTCATATGTTCCGTATGCAGGGTCTTTAAAAGACAATATGGATGTGACGGTCAATAAACTAAAATCAACAATGTGCAACTGTGGTTCACTTTCGCTTAGAGATTTTCATAAAAATGCGAGAGTTACAATTGTATCTTCAACCAGCATAGTTGAAGGCGGCGCTCATGATGTAATTCTCAAGGAGCAGGATACAGGGTCTGTAAGATACTAGCATTGGAGGCATATAATGGCAATACAAGTTCCAAAAGGAACAAAAGATATTTTGCCGAGTGAAATATATAAGTGGCAATATGTTGAAAAAATAATAAATGATGTGTGCAGAACGTATAATTTCAAGCAAATAAGAACTCCGGTTTTTGAATATACAGAATTATTTCAGCGCGGAGTCGGGGACAGTACGGACATCGTTCAAAAGGAAATGTACACTTTCAATGATAAGGGAGGCAGAAGCATCACGCTCAGACCTGAAGGAACTGCAGGTGTAGTGCGAAGCTTTATTGAAAATGGAATGTCTTCACTGCCAATGCCTGTAAAGCTTTTTTATTTTATAACCTGTTACAGATATGAAAAAGCTCAAAAAGGCAGATACCGAGAACACAATCAGTTTGGAATAGAATTGTTTGGAGCATCCGGTTACACTGCTGATATGGAAGCAATTTCACTTGCAGTCGAAATATTTTACAGATTGGGAATACTTGATAAATTAAAACTGAATATTAACAGCATTGGCTGTCCGAAATGCAGACCTGCTTTCATGATTAAATTTAAAGAATATATGGAATCAAAAAAAGATGATTTGTGTGAGACATGCATTGAGCGGCTTGAAAATAATCCTCTTCGCATTCTGGATTGCAAATCGCCGGTCTGCAATATACTTACAAAGGGTGCACCGGTAATGATAGATTTTCTGTGCGAAGAATGCGATTCGCATTTCGAAGGATTAAAGAGTTTGTTTAAAGACAATGGAATTGATTTTGCAATTGATACAGGTATCGTGAGGGGACAGGATTATTATACGCGAGCAGTGTATGAATTTGTTTTTGACGAATGGCAGACACAGAACACTGTCTGCGGCGGCGGAAGATATGACGGACTTGTCGAACTGTGTGGCGGAAGTCCTACTCCTGCAACAGGATTTGGGATGGGGATAGAGAGGCTGATACTGTGCATGGAGGATTGCAACGTATTATTTCCACCGGCTTCGAGTGTAGATGTTTATATTGTAAACGAATCAAAGGAATGCGAATCAGAAATTGTCAAGACTATTTTTGCGCTGCGTAAAGCGGGAAAAATTGCGGAATACGATTTGGTTGAGCGCAACTCTAAAAATCAGATGAGATATGCCAACAAAATCGGAGCGCGTTTTACTACGGTAATAAATAAGGATGAATTAGATAAGGGAATTTGTTCTTTGAAGGATATGAACTCAGGTGAAGTGAAAGAAATCAAGATTAGTGAGATAGCCAAATATTGCTAACAGAATAGGCGAGGTATATTTGTAATGAGTGAGAATTTGAACGGCTTAAAAAGAACACACATGTGCGGAGAACTTGGAAAAGCCAACATAGGTGAGACAGTTACAATTATGGGATGGGCTCAAAGACAAAGGAATTTAGGTTCATTGATATTCATTCAGTTGCGCGACAGAACCGGCATAGTCCAGGTTGCTTTTAATGATGCAGATAAAGCCACAATGAAGCAGGGGGTTTTCAAAAAAGCTGAGTCAGTAAGAAGCGAATTTGTGCTTGCAATTACCGGCAAGATAGCAGCCCGCACTTCAGAGAATATCAATCCGGATATGAAGACCGGCGAAATTGAAATCACAGCATTTGACATGCTGATTCTCAGTACTGCGGAGACACCTCCGATTTATATTGAAGAAAATCTTGATGCCAACGAAGCAGTGAGATTAAAGTATAGATATCTTGATTTAAGAAGACCTGACATGCAGAAATTTTTGATGCTGCGCCATAAGATTGCAAAAGTTACAAGAGAGTATTTTGACAGCGAAGGATTCTTGGAAATCGAGACACCCGTTCTTACCAAGAGCACACCTGAAGGTGCAAGAGATTACCTTGTTCCGAGCCGAGTTCATAACGGCAAGTTTTTTGCATTGCCCCAATCACCGCAGATATTTAAGCAGCTGCTCATGATTGCGGGCTATGACAGATATATGCAAATCGTAAAATGTTACAGAGACGAGGATCTGCGCGCAGACAGACAGCCCGAGTTTACACAGGTTGACTTGGAGATGTCATTTGTCGATGTCGAGGATGTATTGGCAATAGATGAGGGCTATATGAAAAAATTATTTAGGGACGTTTTGGATATTGATATTGAGACTCCTTTTGTCAGATTGACTCATGCTCAAGCAATGGAGAGATTTGGAGTTGACAAACCGGACACGCGTTTTGACATGGAACTGATAAATATTTCAGATGTCGTTGCAGGCTGCGGATTTAAAGTTTTTTCGGATGAGGTTGCAGCAGGAGGAAGTGTCAGAGCAATAAATGCGAAAGGCGGCGCTGATAAGCTTAGCAGAAAAAAGATTGATGCGCTTGGCGAGTATGTTAAGAATTATGGAGCAAAGGGTTTGGCATGGATAGTTCTTGAGGCTGATGGAAATATCAAATTCCCAATTGCAAAATTCTTTGAAGATACTGAAATGAAGAATCTGCTTGAAGCGACATGTGCAAAGCCGGGCGACGTCATTTTCCTGATTGCAGATAAGAACAAAGTCGTGTTTGATGCACTCGGACATTTGCGTTTAAAAGTTGCGGAACAATTAGAAATAATTGATCCGAAGCAATTTAGTTTCTTGTGGGTTACAGAATTCCCTATGTTTGAATATGATGAAGAAGAGGGCAGAGCATCTGCGGTTCATCATCCTTTTACAGCACCGATGGATGAAGATGTTGCTATGCTTGAAACCGAGCCGTTGAAGGTTAGAGCCAAGGCATATGATATGGTGCTGAACGGGAGCGAACTTGGCGGCGGCAGCATTCGTATCCACAGCAGCGAGGTTCAGTCAAAGGTGTTTAAGCTGCTCGGGTTCAACGAGGAAAGCGCACAGGAAAGATTTGGATTCCTGCTTGACGCGTTGAAATTCGGAACCCCGCCGCACGGAGGCACGGCTTTTGGATTTGACAGAATAGTCATGCTTATGGGCGGAACAGATAATATCAAAGATGTAATTGCATTTCCAAAAGTGCAGACATCTGCTTGCTTAATGACAGATGCGCCAAGCAGTGTTGATGAAAAACAGC
>JANYKE010000074.1 GCA_025361685.1 Eubacteriales bacterium
AACAAGGAACCGTCCCCTGCTACACTTATAATAAATTTGGAGGGATTAATAATGGCAAATGAACTTGAGTTGAAATATGGCTGCAATCCAAATCAAAAACCCGCAAGAGTTTTTATGAAGGATGGAACCGAGCTTCCGATTGAGGTTCTGAACGGCAAGCCGGGTTATATAAATCTGCTGGACGCGCTTAACGCGTGGCAGCTGGTTAAAGAATTAAAGGAGGCGACCGGGCTTCCGGCGGCGACATCGTTTAAGCATGTTAGTCCTGCGGGCGCGGCAGTCGCAACTCCGTTGAGTGAGACGCTGGCTAAGATTTATTTTGTGGATGGAATTGAGCTGAGTCCTGTTGCGACTGCTTATGCCAAAGCGCGCGGGGCTGATCGGATGTCGTCGTTTGGGGATTTTATTGCGATTAGTGATACGGTGGATTACGCGACGGCTAAAATAATTTCGCGCGAGGTGTCGGACGGAATTATTGCGCCCGCCTACGATGATGACGCCCTTGAAATATTAATGAAGAAAAAGAAGGGCGGCTATACTGTACTTAAAGTTGACAAGGATTTTGTTCCCGAAGCTATAGAACAAAAGGACGTGTTCGGAGTTACCTTTGAGCAGGGCCGAAACGGTGCCGCAATAAATGCAGACTGGCTCAAAAATATTGTGTCTGATAATAAGGATTTGACAGAAGCCGGCAAGCGCGATTTGTTGGTGGCGCTGATTACGTTAAAATACACACAGTCAAATTCTGTCTGCTATGTGCTCGACGGACAGGCAATCGGAATCGGAGCAGGACAGCAATCGAGGGTTCATTGCACAAGACTCGCGGGTCAGAAGGCTAACATCTGGTGGCTAAGACAGCACCCGTCGATTCTTGGTCTTAAGTTTGTGCAAGGGCTCGGGCGAGTAGATAAAGATAACATTGTTGATCAGCTGCTTCAGGAAGATGCTGATGTATTCTTTGCTGATAATGCGAATTGGGAAAATGTTTTGGTTGAGAAGCCACACGTTTTGAACCGAGCCGAGAAAGAAGAATGGATTTCAAAATTGACGGGAGTTGCACTCGGTTCAGATGCCTTTTTCCCATTCGGCGACAACATTGAGCGCGCACAAAAGACCGGTGTCAAATTTATTGCGGCACCCGGCGGTTCCGTTCGTGATGACAACGTAATTGAAACTTGCAACAAATATGGAATAGTTCTTTGCTTCACAGACTTAAGATTATTTCATCATTAATATATTAGGGAGGGCATCGTGGCAAATATTGATGTAATGTACGGCAAAAGATATTTGGATGTAACAGTTGATGACGACAACCTTCAAATGGTCATCGAATCCAAACATAAAATCGAAACTGAATTTGTATCAGTTGAGGCGCAATGCAAAACAATAGTCAGCGCGCTGCAAAATCCAATATTATCACCACCACTAAATCAACTCACAAAAGATGTTAAGAACGTTTTGATTATTTCATCTGACAACACCAGACCTGTCCCGAGCAAACTTACTTTGCCCCTTATACTAGCTGAATTTGCCCGACCGATTGAAACTTACAACGTTACAATTCTTATCGCAACTGGTTTACACCGCGAGATGACCGAAGCGGAAATCATTGAACGATTCGGCGAAAAACTTTTCAAGCAACACAAAATTATTAATCATAATGCCAAGGATAAAAATAATCTTGATTGTTACGGCGAGCTCATATTAAATGGCGAGCCAACCGGCAACACTCTTTATCTTAACAAACTGATAAAAGAAAATGAACTTGTAATTGCCGAAGGATTTATTGAACCTCATTTTTTCGCAGGATTCAGCGGTGGCCGCAAAAGTGTTATGCCGGGAGTAGCGGGCGCAGAAACAATTATGAATAATCACAATGCCAAAAACATAAACAACCCCAATGCAACAATTGCAAATCTACAAAATAATCCGATTCATCTTCAAGCACTTGAAGCGTGCAGACTTTCCGGGCTGGATTTTATTTTGAACGTTGCACTCAATAAAGAAAAACAAGTTATCGCGGCATTTGCCGGACACTACAATGACGCACATATTGCCGGATGCGAATTTGTAAAAGAGGAAATGACAGTTCCTGCTCTGGCTGCCGATATAGTTATCACATCGAACAACGGTTATCCGCTCGACAGAAATGTTTATCAGCTTGTTAAAGGAATGGATGTTGCCGACAAAGTTACAAAACAAGATGGAATAATTATTATTGCCGGCGAATGTTCCGACGGCGTTGGGCATGGCGATTTTAACGATGTTATTCTCGGAGCGTCAACGATTGAAGATCTTTATGTAAAAGCATCTATTGCAGAAACAGTTCTTGACCAATGGCAGATTTTAATTTTTGCTAAGATATTAATGAAGCACAAAGTAATTCTTGTCACGGACAAATTGAGCACTGATGTTGTTGAGGATTTGTTCATGGAGCACGCGACCACACTTAATGAAGCCTTGGCCAAAGCATATGAAATTTTGGGCAGCGACGCAAGTGTAAATATTATTCCGGAAGGACCGGTTGTAATTCCAAAATTGTAGAGATGTGGTATGGTGTGAAAATATTCTTGGTATTGTATTATTAAGCAGGAGGAAAAGATTATGGAAAGACGCGATAAAACAAATTATTATCTGGACTTGGCAGAAGTCGTTGCACAACGGGGCACATGTTTCAGGAGACATTTTGGAGCAGTCATAGTTAAAAATGATGAGGTAATTTCCACAGGATATGTTGGCGCACCAAGAGGCAGAAAAAACTGCACCGACCTTGGTTTCTGTATCAGAGAAAAAATGAACATTCCGCGTGGCGAACGATACGAGCTTTGCAGAAGTGTTCACGCCGAAGCCAACGCAATAATTAGTGCACCGCGCGATAAGATGATTGGAAGCACACTCTATCTTGTCGGCAATGAAGTAACTTCCGGAGAATATATTGAAAATGCAGTGTGCTGTTCGATGTGCAAACGCCTTGTCATAAACGCAGGCATAGAAACAGTTATTGTTCGCGACAACAAAAGCGAGTACCGCACCATCAGTGTAAATGAGTGGATCGACAACGACGAATCTTTAGAAGGAACCTTCGGATACTAATGTATCAGTGTAGCAGTGCAGTGTAGCAGGGGACGGTTCCTTGCTACACCAAAATAAAAATATGTAATTTATGCGTCGAATATAATTTTGCGTCGGTTGAAAATATAATTTTTTCGCCGGCGCATTTTATTTGACAACTATTAATGTGTATAGTAAAATTACCGTATCAACTTTTCGGATAACCCAACATAAATTTCCCTGTGAACACAGTTTATGTGCTGTGGTATTATTCGCGAGAATCACGAAAGGGAATTTTAACTATGAAAGTAAAAAGATTATTAGCACTTATCACTGCAGTATCGCTACTCATGACAATGTTCGTGACTGTATCATTCGCCACAAGCTCGACACCAAGCACGATTGACGTGCCATCTTTTGTAGACGTGCAAAGCCATTGGGGTGAATCATACATCAATGCACTTGCAGCCAAAGGTATAATTAATGGATATGAAATATCGCCGGGCGTATTTGCATTCAAACCGGACAACCTAATGAAGCGAGAAGAGTTTGCTAAAATTGTTACAGTGGCTTATGCAGTCTATAATTCTTCAGCAACGTCAATTTTTACAGATTGTCCCGAGGGCACGTGGTTCACACCATATGTTGGCTCACTTGAAAATGAAAATCTTACAACCGGAATCGGAGATAAATTATATGGCGTGGGATTGAATATGTCAAGGCAAGATACGGCGACTATGCTTTCAAGAGCAATGGTTAAGTATCAGACAATAAAACTTCCTGAACCGGTTATTGCAGCATCAATTGTTTCAGGCTTTATAGATGTAGCAGACATGGCAGAATATGCAAAACAACCGGTTGCATTCTTTGTTAGTGCAGAAATAATCAAGGGTTATGAGACTCCGTCGGGAAGCGAGATCTTCAGTTTCAGGCCTAGAGCAAATATTACAAGAGCAGAGATCAGCAAGATTATGAATATGTCTCTTGATTATGCTGCACCAACCTCAAGCCCGACTTCGACTCCGACTCCAACCCCAACGCAAATTGTAACTGAGACACCGGAACCAACCCCAACCTCGACCCCAACGCCAACACCTACACCTACGCCAACGCCAACCCCAACACCTACACCAACACCTACTCCAACGCCAACCCCAACGCCAACCCCAACTCCGATTCCGTCTCCAATGGTCGTTAATATCGGAACCAAACTTGCCTTAACGGTGGCCATGCTTTCATCCAACGATTATGGTCCGTATCTGTATCCAACGTCGCCGCCAAGCACCACGACAAGACCTTATTTTGTTGACAGAGGTGCGACCCCGAGACCGCTGTCTAATTTGATTGATAACAATTTTGCTTTAACTTCAAGCTATGACATCAACGGGTTAGCCGATTTCAAGATTGATTTAGGTTCAACTACAGATTTAGGTGCAGTCGCAATTGCAGGTGCAAATCCGGTAACGCATCGTTTGCTATTCAAAGCATTTCTTTCATCGGACGGAATAGCATGGAGAGAAGCAGCAGTTGATTTCCCGGCAGCTTATACAATAGCAACAACAAATACAACTCTTGACTTTTCAAACAATGGATATATTGAGCACACACAAACTCGTCTTGGTTATGATGCAGTAACCACAGATAGAAATACTAGAGTGTACGGAGAAGGCAGCTCATTCCAGGTAAGCTGTTTTGCGACTAATCTATATCCTACTATCGCTGATACAAAACTTGGAATTGTTGCTTTTGCCCAAACACAGAAGGCGCGCTATATCAGGTTTACAACGTATGGTAACGATGCTACTGACTCAAATTATACTTTTTCTAATTTAACTGAGCTCGCAGCATTCGGACCAAATACTGTGGTAGGATAAAGTTTCTGCAAATAAAAAGGTTTTCAAAAATAAAAAAAATACCAATTCTCGAGGAGAGCAATTGGTATTTTTTTCCGCTATTTTATTGCGTAGCAGGGGACGGTTCTCTGCTACAGTGTAGCAAGGAACCGTCCCCTGCT
>JANYKE010000092.1 GCA_025361685.1 Eubacteriales bacterium
CATTAAGTCTGTTCTCTGTATCTTTCATCATTGATTCAACATAATCTCTTGCACCGAGGCGAAGTTCCTTGGCATACTCTTTTGCATTGTTTGTTATTTCCATTGCTTGAGCATTAGCGCCTCTGACAATCTCACTCTCACTGATCATGTCCTTGTATTTTGCTTCGGCTGAACGAATTATGCTATCTGACTCGTCTCTGGCTTCTTGGATAATAGAATCTTTTTTGTCATTTACCCATTCGGCTTTTTTAATCTCTTCAGGCAATTTAGCACGTATTTCTTCAACGACTTCAAGCAGAGCCTCTTTGTCAATCATAACTTTTGAAGATAATGGTAATTTGGTACTATTCTCCAATATTTCTTCCATCATTTCAATTAAATCAGTTAACTTCATTTCATTCACCTCATAAATTTATTTTATATCAAGCGCTGTATCTGCGCGCAAGCGCCTCTTTAACGATCGCCGGGACATACTCATCAATGTTGCCCCCGTACATTGCCAATTCCTTAACCATCCGCGAACTCAAATATAGGTACTTCTGATTTGTCAGCATGAATATGGTCTCCATCTCAGGATACTGGTTTTTGTTCAATAATGCAAACATAAACTCATTTTCAAAATCCGATACAGCTCTCAGTCCTCTTACAACGGTCGTTGCTTCATGCAATCGCATATAATCAACCAGCAATTTATCAAAACTGTCAACCTCAATCTTCGGCTCACTCTCAAGCACTTGTTTAAGCATCATAACTCTTTCATTAACCGAAAATGCTGATACCTTATCACTGTTATTTAACACAGCCACTATTAGTTTATCACAAATGGGCAAAACTCGCTTGATTATATCAAGGTGGCCATTTGTTACCGGGTCAAAACTTCCGGGATATACAAATACATTCATTTAATCACTATCCTTTACTTTTCTTTGGTAAATAGAAATCATCGAGATTCCATACTTTCGCCTCTTAACAAGTTCAAGGCTATCAATTAAATCAGGTAAAATTTCACTGCTTCTGTGCTCTGCAACAACAAGTCCTCCTTTATTCAATAACCCATTGTCGTCAATTACTTCAATTGCTTTTTCAATGTATCCCTTGCAATATGGTGGATCTAAAAAAATTATATCTGCTTTTTGCCGGCCTTGGTACTTGGAGAAATCAGAACAAACAACTTGTGACCGGCTATGAAGATTAGTTTTTATTAAGTTATTTCTCACAACTTCGCAGCTTTTCTGATTGTTGTCTATGAAAATCGCTTTGGCTGCTCCCCTGCTTAAAGCCTCTATTCCTATTGCTCCCGTTCCGGCAAAAATATCCAGAAAAACCGTATTGATTGTAATGTATGGCATAAGGATATTAAAAAGCGATTCCTTAACAATGTCCTTTGTAGGCCTTGTGTCTGTACCCTCAAGGGACTGAAGTTTCATACCTCGAGCACTGCCGGAAATTACGCGAATATGAAAAACCTCCTAAAATATTATATATAGTACATTTTACAATATTGTGCGCAAATGTCAAGCAATTTTATTTTTTCGGCCTTGTTAGCGCTGTTAAAAATGGCATATGCTTCCTTTTCAGCCGCCTTAATAATTTCTATGTCACTGTACAAATTTGCAACTCTAAAATTCGGCAATCCATGCTGCCTTGTCCCGAGCAAATCACCTGTGCCACGGATTTCATAGTCCTTTTCGGCAATTATAAATCCATCATTCGTTTTTTCCATTATCTCCATTCGCTTTAAAACATCATCAGATGAACTTTCAAAAAACAAAATACAATATGACTGATGTTCGCCTCGTCCAACTCTTCCTCTTAATTGATGCAGTTGAGCCAGTCCGAAACGTTCAGCATTTTCTACAATCATTATATTGGCATTTGGGATATCTATTCCAACCTCAACAACCGTAGTTGAAATCAATACATCACACTCACCATTTTCAAATTTTTCCATAACACTATTCTTTTCGATCGCACTCATTCTGCCATGGATCATTTCGATTCTATAATCCTTTAAATATTTCTTTGAATAAAGCTGAAGATGTGCTTTTGCTGATTTCGCAATTACCTTATCAGAATCCTCAACCAAAGGACAAATAATAAAAACTTGTCTGCCGTCATCAATGTTTTTCTTAATAAAATTGTTTATTCTTATTCTTTTTGTTTCATCGACGGCATATGTTTCAATATTTTTGCGGCCGGGCGGCAATTCATCAATTATCGAAATATCCATATCAGC
>JANYKE010000128.1 GCA_025361685.1 Eubacteriales bacterium
CAGGGCAAGAATCGAAATTCCTCCAACTATAAAAAATATAATTCCACCCAAAATGAATAAAACATTTTTGGCATTTTTTGTTGAAGGTTCACGGAAATTTGGTACCGAGTTGCTTACCGCTTCGACTCCTGTCATGGCTGAACACCCTGAGGAAAAAGCTCTTAATACAAGTAAAATGCCTATTCCGCCTAAGGTTTCGTTTGGTAAAATAGGTGTTACGGCGTATACGATTGGCTCAAGTGTTCCTGTTGCAATCTTGAACAACCCGGATATGATAAGTATAGCCATTGATCCAATAAATATGTAGGTTGGCAATCCAAAAACCTTTGATGCTTCTCGAACACCTCGCAAATTCCCGAGTGTTATAAGCGCAACGCATGCCAATGAAACCTCAACCTTATATGGAGCGAGAAATGAAAATGCGGATGAGAGAGCGGCTGT
Organism: Eubacteriales bacterium; assembly: GCA_025361685.1. GTDB lineage: Bacteria > Bacillota > Clostridia > JANYKE01 > JANYKE01 > JANYKE01. The sequence continues at coordinate 442 of JANYKE010000128.1, forward strand.
TGAAGAAGAAATACTAACTGATACAGTTAATATGTAATCGATAATCAAAGCAGAGGCTGCCAGCAATGAAGCTGATTTGCCAATATTTTCTTTTGCGACTGCATATGCGCCGCCACCGTTAGGATAATGATCAATTATTTGCGAGTACGAAATAATTAATATTGCCAATAGTCCAAGTATCGGCAATGTAATGGAAGGAACATACAAAAACGCAAAACCAACTCCTGCACCAACGAGAACGAGTAATATTTCTTCGATAGCGTAAGCAACCGATGAAACAGCATCACTTGACATAATCGGAAGACCCCAAAGGGTTGACATTTTCTCATGCGCTATTTGATGATTTTGTAATGGCTTTCCTAATAAAATATCTTTAATGCTCATTGCTATTTTCTCAATTCTTGTGAACCGGATTATTGCTTGTCTCCAAAATGGAAACTACTTTATTGTACTACTTGAATTTAGCTGATGTCAATGGCAAATAGTGAATTTTCGAAAAATAATTTCAAATAATTTCATTGACAATATTGGTTCAACAGACTAGACTTTACTATATGACAAAATAATCGGAGGTAATTATAATGGCATTACTTGATATGTTTCGCATGGATGGCAAGAAAGGCTTTATTACCGGCGCCGGACAGGGCATAGGAAAGGCATTGGCTGACGGCTTTGCTCAAGTTGGTGCTGAGTTTGCAGTAGTGGGGAGAACCTACGAAAAAGTTAGAATAGTGGCCGAAGAGCTTTCCGAAAAATACAAGTTAAATATCATTCCAATTGAATGTGAAGTTTCTGACCCTGAAAGTGTAAACAATATGATTTCAAAGGTGGTCGAAGCCTATGGAACAATTGATTTTGCAATTAACAATGTTGGCATTGTCTGCTTTGATCCGATTGAGTCAGTCTCACCGGAAAATTTCCATGAAATTTTGGATGTCAATTTATTCGGACTTTTCCTTACGGCACAAGGTGCAATTAAAGTTATGATTGAGAAAGGTGTTAAGGGTACAATAATAAATACTGCCTCAATGTCCGGACACATAATCAACACGCCGCAGACAACTTCCAGCTATTGCACTTCAAAAGCAGGCGTTATTCATTTAACACACTCGATGGCAGTTGAAATGGCGAAATACGGAATACGTGTAAATTGTGTAAGCCCCGGTTATATTTCCAAAGCAGGTCCGGTAAAATTTCCGGAAGAAAGACAAGGATGGATTGATCGCACGCCACAAAAAAGATTCGCAGGTCCTGAAGAACTTGTCGGCGCATATCTATATCTTGCAAGCGACGCATCACTGTATGCAACGGGTACCGAGATTATTATTGATGGCGGCTACACACTTATATGATTATTTTGTTTGACTTTGAATATGCTGAGTGATAGTATAAATCCATCAACATCGCATTGAAAAAACAGTTTTTATTTTGAAAGGGGAATGTTAAAATGGGTTATTTATATCTAGGGATTGCAATAGTTGTGATAATATTTTTTATGGGAATTCGTATCGTTAGACCGACAAGCCGTGGACTTATCGAAACGCTGGGTAGGTATTCGAAATATGCCGAGCCCGGATTTCACTGGCTGATACCGATGGTGCAGAAGATATATATTGTGAATGTTACAGAGCAAATGTTTAACGCCGAACCTCAGATCATTATTACAAATGATAACTTGAACGCAACAGTTGATGCGCAGGTTTACTTTAGAATTCAGGCTGATGAAGAAAGTGTAAAAAATTCTGTTTACAATGTCAATAATTATCAATACCAGATAATAAATCTGGCCAGAACAACACTAAGAAATATTATCGGAACTTTGACATTGAAGTCAGCAAATAGTGAAAGAGGCAGAATCAACAATGATTTGCTTATCACACTAAAAGAAGAGACAAACAAATGGGGCATTGATATTGTCAGAACAGAATTAAGAGAAATCGATCCACCGCATGATGTCCAGGAAACAATGAACAAGGTAGTTAAGGCTGAAAATGAAAAGGTTGCAGCAATCGATTTTGCAACAGCTGCCGAAACTACTGCTGATGGTGTGAAGAGAGCAGAAATCAAAAAGGCTGAAGGTATCAAGCAAGCTAATATTCTTAGAGCCGAAGGCGAAGCACAGGCGATCAAGCTAGTTAATGAGGCGGCTGAGGCATATTTTGTTGGCAATGCACAACTCCTAAGAAAATTAGAGGCAACCGAAACTGCTTTGAAAAATAATGCTAAAATTGTAGTTCCAACCGGTTCAGAACTTATTAATGTTATTGGTGAACTGGCCGGCGTTGTTCCGATTGACAAACTTGGTAACAAACCGACAACTTCAACAAACTTTAATGGCTAATAAATAAAAATCAAATGTGGGTGACATTTTGAATAATACAAATATATGTGCCGGATTTTTGCTACCGCATCCGCCCATTATAGTACCGGAAGTTGGAATGGGCAGGGAAAAAGAAGCGGCGGGACGCCACTGCCACCGGTGCCTTGGTCAGGGGGAGGAGTGGTGATAGACTGAGTCCTGCTTACGGAAGGAGAACGGTATGAGATTGCTCGTGTTGATCGCTACGGTTGCTTGTC
>JANYKE010000179.1 GCA_025361685.1 Eubacteriales bacterium
ATTTTTGCAAATCTTCTGTAAATGCTCGTACATAATCTGCCTCACTCTCTCCCGGTTTTTGAAGCGTTCCATCACGATAATCGGCATCGTACTGTTCGCTGTCATGCATGCTGTATGTATGACTCTGAATATCGATAACCCCTGAATCGTACATCTCCTTGGCCTGTGCATAAGAAAAGTGCGGAATTATCGAATAGTCGGTGTCCTTGTACTTATCCTTGCCAACAGATACTCCGACCACTGATATTGTAGCACACATTCCAAGTTCTTTCAAAGTCGGGAACACGAAATCATAGTTGCTCATGTACCCGTCGTCAAAAGTAATCACGACCGGTTTTGGAGGAAGCTCCTTACCGTTGTCAACATATTCAACAAGATCCTTGTAAAAAATCGTTGTATATCCGGCAGCCTTCAATGAGCTCATTACTGCTCTAAACTTTTCTGATGTTACAGCATACCCTGAAAAATCCGAAGCATTATTGTCAATATTATGATATGCAAGAACCGGCACTTTCTGTGAATATATTTTTTCAGCCGGATAAGCTTGTGGGTTGTTAAAGATATTTTTCGCACGCGCAGCAACATTGTCTTTTGTCACATAAAATCCAAAATTGTCAGGCTTGTAAATATTATTATCCCCAAATATTTTTGACAGCACCATTGAGCCAACCGAATTCCTAAAATGATATTCATCATAAAAGTATCGTGGTTCAAAACTTATCGGCGTATATCCTGAAAAATCCCAGAAGTCCGTAACGTCTGCAAGCTTTGTCCAGAAGGCAGTGAGATCTTCCTTTGGGTAAGTCAATAATTCTCTGAAGTAAACAGGCGAAACAATAAGTTTATGAGTAATGCCGCGTGATTCGCATGCCGCCTTGACTCTTGATATAGAGCCAAGCATATCATCAAGTGTTGCTGTTCTTCTGTTTCCCAATAATTCTGTAAAGCCGGGGTATTCAGTAAGATAGCTGTCAAGCTCTCCTATTGCCTGACTATCTCTGGCAGCTTTGTTGTATGCGCCTGTCTGCGGAACAAAAACATTATATTTGCTTGGCAGATATCCTTGCTCTTTGAGGCGGTTGATTTTATCTGATGAATACTCTGGATTCATCAGAAAGTACTGGCCGTAATATTCAATAGGATTCATTCCGCTCACACGCCAGTCGAGCATATTTTTTATTCCTGTTTTGTCCTTGTTGTAAACGCTTGCTTCTTCGACACCAATATTAATAATGATATTCTTTGGATTGTAGTTTTTAATAATATATAGTGCAGTAAGTTCGATGTCGTACATGTCGCCGCCATACATAATCATATTATAAAACTTTGCGCCGCCGTAATATTTATTTAATTCATCAACCGAATAGCTGCTTGTCTTCGAACCTCCGATAATATATGAATCATATTCATTATGATGTTTTTCTAGATATGCAATTTTGGATGCTCTAGGATTATTTGTCATATCATATGCAAACCAATTATAAAATGAATCTCCGAATGCGCCAAACGGATCAACAACAACATTAAATCCGCCGACTATGCCGGAGGTAATAATCATAAATGTTATAAAAATCAAAATCCATTTTTTTAATTTCATTAAGCACACTCCATGTCAAATAAATCAGAATTGAAAATATAAAAAGTTTGAAACAGTACCCATTCTAAACAACGCCAACGTGAGTAGGATGGCAGCCCATGCCGCATACTTCCAGTGCGGTTTGAAGTTCTCGGTAATCTCATACACATTTTTGAATCCGAACGATATTATTGCGCATATAGCGATTAATCCCATCGTGTATGCATTCCCCAATATAAATGCGCCTGCGCTCTGAAAGAAATTGCCCCAATCCGCAAATATAAACATGCTCTTATAAACGCTGAACACTTGAGTCATGTTTGTACTGTCAAAAAGTACTCTCGTCATAAGCACGCCAAAAAATGTCACTGCCCAGGATATTGCAAACGGAAGCTTAATACTTTTCACAGACATGTAATTTGCGATGCAGACAAATGCTCCGTTAACCAATCCCCAAATAATAAAGTGCCAGCCTGCACCGTGCCAAAATCCTGACACCAGAAAAGTTATGATTATCGCAAAAAACAATTTACCGATTCCGTTGCCGAATTTATAGATGCTCTTAAAAATGTAATCGTTCAGAAATTGTGACAATGTTATATTCCATCTTCGCC
>JANYKE010000218.1 GCA_025361685.1 Eubacteriales bacterium
CGCTTTTTCCATACATTTTCAATTTATCACATCCGGCAAATGTTTCCGGTGCAATTAAAGTTGTACTTACAGGAATATTTATTTCAACTAAATAGGGGCAGTAATAAAATGCGCCATATTCTATGCTTGTTAATCCTTCCGGAACAGTAACATCAGTAAATTTGCTTACGTAAAACGCCCATGCAGCGATTCTTGTCACACCATCCGGAATAACATAAGTCTCATCGTTTTTTCCCGATGGGTACATAAAAATAGTTGTCTTATTTTTGTTAAATAAAATTCCGTTTTCGCTGCAATAGTTGAGATTTCCTGCTGAAACATTAATCTCGGTCATATTGGCACAATTCAAAAATGCCTGTGTAGCCACACTTGTTACGCTATTAGGAATTGATACTGACAACAAGTTGCTATTTCCAAATGCCATGTACCCAATTGCTGTTACCGGTTTTCCGAAAATTGTACTTGGTATGCTAACGGCGCTGTCCCAGCCTCTATAGGATAGTATTTTGACATGAGTATTGCTATCAATAAATGAGCAATAATACTTCCCGTCAGGCGACATTGTTGTGTTTGGGTCAACTGTTGGACTTGGTGGGCACGTAGGGGTCGGTGTTACCGGTGTCGGTGTCGGGGTCGGTGTTTCCGGTGCCGGGGTTGGTGTTGGTGTCGGTGTTGGCGTTGGCGTTGGTGGTACAAAAACTTCAGTTGTTGCTGTATATCCGTACCATAGATTAGCAAAACCCGTTTTGCCACTAAAATAGTATACTTTAAATTTTACAGCGCAATCATCAAATACATACCTTCCCATTGTTGGCGCGTTGCCCAAAAATTGTACCCCCATAAGATTGGTACATTTATAAAAGGCGCCCTCTCCAATATTCATCACACTGTTTGGAATCGTGACACCGGGCAAACTTTTGCAGTAATAGAAAGCGTACTGACCAATGTTCGTTACGGCATTTCCAATTGTCAGGCTGTTTAGCCTTGTGCAATTGTCGAATGCACAGTTTCCAATAGTGATTACGCTGTTTGGAATTGTAACACTTGTCAAATTTGCACAGCCTCTGAATACATAGTCACCAATATTGGTTATACTGTCAGGTATTGTGATTTCTGTCAGACCGACACAGCTATCAAATGCGTTATCCTCAATTTTTGTAATATAGTTTGGAATTATGTAACTCCCGAGTTTGCCGGGCGGAAAAACACAAAGAATCGTTTTAGCTTTATTGAATATCACTCCATCTTGACTTTCATAAGTTGAGTTGCCGCTATCAACAATTATTTGTGTCAGCCCCTTGCAGCCGGAGAATATGTTCTTGCCAATGCCGGTAACGTTTTTTGGAATCGTGACGCTTGTCAGTCCTGAACACAATTTAAACGCATTACCTCCGATGCTTATTACGTTATCAGAAATTGTTACATAGGTCAGTCCTATACAATCATTAAATGCACTATCTCCGATAACGGTAACATTTATTCCGATTGTCACTCCTGTCAACTTCTCGCATTCTTCAAATGAACTTGTGTTGATTGTAATTACACTGTCCGGCATTAAATAACTCCCGGTTTTTCCTGTCGCACAATAATAAAGAATAGTTTTCGCTTTATTGAATAGCACTCCATCTTGACTTGAATATGACGGGTTGTCATTATCAACAAGAATCTGTGTCAATTTCGTGCAACCAGAAAATGCACCAAAACCAATATCATTCACACTTTTGGGTATTGTAAAGGCTGTCAGTTCTATACAATTACGAAATGCATAATCGCTAATATTGGTTAAACTATTGGGCATTGTAATACCTGTTAGTCCCGTACAATCAATGAATGCAGAATTACCAATAGATGTTATGCTGTTTGGAATTGTTATACCGGTCAGTCCCCTACAAGCACTGAAAGCATTATTGCCAATTCTTGTCACAATGTTTGGTATCGTAATAACTGTATCAGTTCCTCTGTAATCCATCAGCACCCCGTCTACAATCAAAAAACCTTTGGAGTCATATGCCGGTGTTGGTGTCGGAGTTGGAGTTGGGGTTTGGGTTGGTGTCGGTGTTGGTGTCGGTGTCGGGCTCGGTGTCGGGCTCGGTGTCGGGCTCGGTGTCGGGCTCGGTGTCGGGCTCGGTGTCGGGCTTGGAGTTGGGGTTGGTGTCGGGGTTGGTGTCGGGGTTAAGGTGGGTGTTGGGGTTGGGGCTACATAATCAAGAGCCAAGCTCATTATCTTGCTGATTTCTGCTCTTGTAATATTTGCTCTGGGATTGAAGTAGAAGATTCCGCTTCCTATCGGAGCTTCAAATCCATTAATGATTTTTGCATTTACAAAAAAAGCAATGGGCGGTTTTGCATAGCTTGAAATTTGTGCGACATCTGCAAATTTCGCTACGACTGTTGCTGCTTCGCCGGCATCGGGAAGAGTCACTGACTGATACTTGACCATTGTCCTTGCAAGCATGGACGCGGCATCTTGTCTTGACATATTTCTGTCAACACCATACGTTCCATCATCCATACCACTTGTCAATCCTTCTGCCTCAAGAGAGCCTACGTACGGTGTGAACCATTTGTCGACAGGACAATCCGAAAAAATTGATGTTGCAGAAGAATTATAAATTCCATAAGCAACCGTGATAATCTTTGCAAATTCCTGACGCTTCATTGCGCTGTTAGGTTTGAAATCAAATACTCCCGGTGATGTCTCGTAACCGCTGATTACTCCCCTTGCTGCAAGAGCATTTATGTAGGCAACGCCCCAATGTCCTTCGATATCTGTGAACGATACAACAGGAGGCGGTGTAGGTGTTTCGGTTGGAGGGGTTGTGGTTGGAATTTGAGTTGGTGTTGGGCATCCCGAAGGTGTTATGTAAGGGGTTGAGGTTGGTTTAGGTGTGGGTGTTGATGAAACAGCGCCAACACTATTTGGCAGCATACTCATTGTTGTCGTTGCCGTCATTGCAACAATAAGCAAAACACTTAATGCGAAAAAAAATTTTCTATGTTTCATATTTCATTCTCCAATCGATTATTTTTTCGAGCGTCACATTTTTATAATATCAGTTTACAAGATTAGTCTTAAATTGTCAAACTTTATTTTCAAAGCTAGATTATCATTTTATTTTTTTCGAAAAGTTGTATAATCGGAAACTATTCTGTCCCGCTTACTATTAAACTATTTGCGGAATATATAATATAAGCTGTACTTATGGAAAGTGTTCTTTCCATAAGTACAGCTTATATTACAAAACCTTCTCATCTAGAATATAGCAACCGGTACTTTGTTTGCTAAATAATTTGTCGAAAGTGTAGCATGGAATCGTCCTCTGCTACTCGCTGTTACACTTCCGGAACCGGGGTTGGTGCAATGTAATCGAGAGACATACTCATAATCTTGCTGATCTCCGCTCTCGTAATATTTGCTCTTGGTCTGAACTTAAATACTCCGCTGCCAATCGCAGTCTCATAACCCTTAATTATTTTCTCTTCAACAAAGAAAGAAATGGCCGGTTTCGCATAATCTTCAATTTCTGCTGCATCTGCAAATGTCGATAACAATGCTATCGGTGTTGGTCCATCAGGAAGAGCTATCTTCTGATATTTTACCATTGCTCTTGCAAGCATAGTAGCAGTATCTTGTCTTGACATGTTCCTGTCAACCCCATATGTCCCATCACCCATTCCGCTTGTCAGTCCTTCATCTTGAAGTGAACCGACATATGACGTGAACCATGCACCTACCGGACAATCAGTAAATGTTGATGTTGCTGAAGGATTGTAAACCTCATAAGCAACCGTAACAATTTTGGCAAATTCCTGACGCTTCATTGCGCTATCAGGTTTGAAATCAAATACTCCCGGTGCCAATTCGTAACCACTGATTACTCCCTTTGCTGCAAGTTCTTTGATATAGGTCTCGCCCCAGTGTCCGGTTATGTCAGTGAACGATGGTACAGGGGTGGGTTCAACGGTTGG
>JANYKE010000221.1 GCA_025361685.1 Eubacteriales bacterium
TTCAGTTGCAATTGATGTTGTTTCTGTGTACTCAATACTAGTTAATCCGCAGCCTGAAAAAAGCGCGGCAGCTACAATACTTGTAAGGGCGATTGCTTTCGTTTTCATGATATCCTCCAGGCTAAATGGTATGCCTATTAGGATAACAATTGGCGTGCCATATATATAAGATATTGATTTTATTGTAGTTATAAGAGCATCAACATATTCTGGAGAGCACGTTTTCGGGAAGATGTTCCCGAAAGCATCGCGAAGCTGCCGCAATAATTTATGTAAGTCTTTGTTTTATAAATAGATAGAACTACTTATAGGCTGGGAATTCATTCTCGCTTTTATGCAAAGATAAAGCAACGGTGTCAAAGTATTTATTTAAAACATGCCTCGCAAAGCTCGATTTAATGTTCTCGGTGCAGTTTATCATGTTATGTCACACGTGATAGTGATACGATTTAGAGGACACAAAACCGCCCCAAAGTATTATTACACTCCGTCAGTCCACTCGGTGTGCGCTGCAGGATAGGCGTTGAGATCACTATGCCGGAACCCGCCAATGTCGTAGTTCGTTGAAAAAAGCGCGAATAGCCTCCGTTTCTTTTTCCCATATTTTGAATCAAGAAGATCCTGGTTCTGACATGAGTTATTTTCCAACTATATCATCAGCAGTATCAAAATCATCCAAAAAGGATGTTAATCGTATGACCGACCGTTACATAAACATTTTTACTGATTTTGGCTTTAAAAAAATCTTTGGCGAAGAGGTCAACAAAGATCTGCTTATCGACTTCCTCAATGAACTGCTCAAAGGCGAGCAAATAATCAAAGACCTTACTTACAAAAAGACCGAACATCTTGGCTCAGGCGATGCAGATCGCAAGGCGATATTTGATTTGTATTGCGAAAATGAAAAAGGTGAAAAGTTTATTGTCGAGCTTCAAAAATCAAAGCAGAATTTTTTTAAAGACAGAAGCGTTTACTATTCAACGTTTCCGATAGCAGAGCAAGGGAAGCGTGGTGAATGGAACTTTGAATTGAAGGCGGTGTATACTATTGCCATCCTTGATTTCAGGTTTGACGACCAGGACAAAGACAAAACCGTGGTTTCCAATGTTCAATTAATGGACATCCAGAAAATGAAAGTTTTTTATGATAAGTTGACATTTGTCTATCTTCAAATGCCTAACTTTACCAAAACCGAAGATGAGCTTGAAACAAAGTTTGATTGCTGGCTCTATGTTTTAAGAAATCTTCATAAGCTTCATGACCGCCCTAAAAAGTTACGCGATAAGATATTTGAGAAATTTTTTGCAACAGCAGAAATTTCTCATTTTAATCCGGAAGAACGCGAAGAGTATGAAGAGAGCTTGAAGTATTATAGAGATATGAAAAACACTCTGGATACTGCGAGGGATGAAGGTAAGATTGAAGGTAAGATAGAGGGTAAAATTGAGGGCAAGATTGAAGGTAAAATTGAAGGTAAAATTGAGGTTGCAAAGGCACTAATTGCAATAGGAGATAATGACGAAAAGGTTGCACGAGTAACCGGATTGTCAATTGACGAGATCGTCAAACTGCGAAAGAAATTGGGCAAGCAATAGCCTTGAGCGAAAATGGCACAATAATGCAAATGGTGTGACAAATACAAGGAAACGGAGGCAAAATTTCTATTTAAAACATGCCTCGCGAGCTTATAATAACAATTCACGCGCTGCACAGGGGCGCATTGTAAAGAGGTATTTGTGAAAAAGATTTCGATTGTTTTAATCACTATTTTGATGTTTGTGTTTAGTTCATATGGGTGGCGCCAAGACACTGGCAAAATTGGTAAATTATACATTTTTGATATACTCAGTTCTGAAGGGTCAATATTAAATCTTAATGGAAATCAAACGCCTTCATATAGCCTTGTTACAATTGACTTACAATAATAAAATCGTGCCGACGTGCCATAAAGAACGGCGAAGCCGATTTGCGGTGATCAAGACAGCAATAATCCTAAATCATTCTGTCAATATGGGATGGTAGAGCTATTTTTTTGATTTTTGCAGCGCAGCTTTTGCACCTTTATTCTGCACTTTATCTTTTTTGGCAGGATCAATTGGCGTATCATCAACCACAGGGACAGGTGCTATGGTATCTTTGAGCGTATCGCTCAGAACAGCTGATTTTTCTGATGATTTTGCAAATGCGCTTGAGCTTGGGGCTACTGTAGAAAGGCAAAGTGCGCCACCAAAGAAAAGCGCGATTTGAAATGAAAA
>JANYKE010000038.1 GCA_025361685.1 Eubacteriales bacterium
CCGCATCAAACTTATCGAGCCTATTGATGTTGAAGAGCTCCACAATCTTATGAGTAGGTCATACATGATTATGACCGATTCGGGAGGACTTCAGGAAGAAGCCCCTTCACTTGGCAAACCTATTCTTGTTCTTCGCAAAGAAACTGAAAGACCTGAAGCAGTTAGCGCAGGCACAGTCAAGCTTATCGGTGTTGAATATGACCGCATCGTTGAGATGGCTTCGCTTCTGTTAAGCAATCAGCATGAATATGATAAAATGAAAAAGGCAGTCAATCCTTACGGTGATGGAAACGCATCAAAAAGAATTGCAGATATATTGCTTTACGAATTTGGTTACACCGACGAATCACCTGTTGATTTTATTCCAAAAAACGCTTGACATTTAAAAGACTTGGGCATATTATAACCTTAATAAATGCTTTGCATTATACATATTTTACTAAAGACAAGGGTCATACAAATGGCAAATAAGACGAAGAAAAATACTCCGCATAAAAGTAAGAATAGGGCTTTTGTTTTTGTTACAGTTGCCGGACTTCTTGCTTATTTTATTTGGTCAATTTTTAGTCTTAACGGAACACTGTCACAGAAAAAGCAGGAGCTGTCAGCGGTACAAGGCAAAGTCGCAGCAGCTACCAAACAGAACGAACAATTGAAGATGCAGTTTTCGAGTATCGGTACTCCTGAGTTTATCGAATCCCGTGCACGTGAAAGTCTTGGCTTCGTTACGCCAAATGAAAAAGTATTTATTGATGCCAATAAGAACTAGTTTTCTAATAGTCTATTTAATAACTAATTAATAGTCTATCTAAATTATTTTTTTAACTTTAAATTTCACTAGAGCCATTGCAATAACCGCATAAATTGCCAGAAACATTAAAGCGAATACCGCAAGCTCCGTTGCGGTTGATAATTTTGCCATCATTCCCAATCCACCGGTTGCTCCTCCGAACAAAGAAATGATTCCGTTGCTTATTGCCCTGTATGCACCGATTGTTTTAAGACCAAAGACAACCGCAAGTGCAAGTCCTTCTGCAATCACTGTCCTTCCAAAAATAATTATAAAATTCCTGTTAATAAATTTATTTTCCCGCTGAACAAAGAACAGCATTATTATCGCAAGAGTGATCGTTGCAATAGCTACTGAAATTGCTATTGTCCATCCTGCGATCCCATAAATTTTCGTAATAATCAAAATTAATGCTACATCAACCGCAATTGCCACAAGCGGTGCAAATATCGTAACAAACGTTTTCTTCTTTGCATAAAAACTCTTATTAGAAATCTCAATGATTGCATATGCCAGCATTCCTATCGCATAACAACTCAGTGCCGGTGCGACATTGCTGACATCTGTTTCACTAAATCTATCGCTTCTGTAAAGACAGCTGATAATTTGATTGCTATATAGTATTACAACTGTCATAACAGGTGTAACAATAACGATTATTGCTGAAATTGCCTTTCGCAATACTCCGGAAAATTCTTCATGAGCATTGGCGGTTGACAATCTTGAAAGTTTTGGAAGCAGCACATTTGTAACTGCAGATATCATCAGCCCAATTGTAACGAGGTATAGTGTGTTTGAATACTCAAGTATGGATGTAACACCAATTACATTTGACGCAAATGTCAAGCCTATCAGCCCCAGAATAGGCTGGTAAGATGTGCTTATTAAAACAGAAGGTGCAAGCTTCAACAGTTTTCTTAGTCCCTCATTTTTAAAATCAATATACGGCCTGTAGCTGTATTTCTTTTTGACCATCGATGGAATCTGCACAACAACCTGTGTTCCCCATGCAATAAGAAATACTATTGCGATTCCTATAATTCCATAACTCATCTTAAAAATTATCAGATATCCGATGATAGCAAGGTTGGAGACTGTGCTAATGAGGGCAGGCACGACGAACTTGCCAAGTGATTGCAAAATCCCAACCATGATGTAGGCCACCGAGATAAATATAACGCTTGGAAATAATATCTTTAGAATATCAGATGCAAGCGCCTGTGTCTCTGCCGTAAATCCCTGCGCAAAAAAAGATATTACTTGTGTTGAAAAAATGACTCCGAGAACACTGATCGCGGCAGTTACAATTATTATGATATTCAAAAATGTATTTGAAAACTTTTCGGCACCCTTAAAGTCTTTGTTCTGAATATATTCGGAAAATATCGGCACGAATGATGAGACAACAAAGGCTCCAAGTGATATCTCAAATATAGTATTTGTTATTCTGACTGACGCGTTAAAGGCGTCTGCCTGAATATTGCCGGCTC
>JANYKE010000042.1 GCA_025361685.1 Eubacteriales bacterium
GCAGTCACGAGAGCAGGTTTTCGGTGCAGATATATTGTCGAGTCGACGAGAAGAGCAGTGATGACAGGACTTGATAGCAAACAACTTTCGGTGATGTCTTATGAAGACGCAAGAAAAGAATTGGAAAAGTACACAGGTGTCGGAGAAAAAGTTGCCGACTGTACTTTGCTTTTCAGCGGAATTAAACGCGAAGCATTTCCGGTCGATGTATGGATTAAACGAATCATGGAAGAAATTTTCATAGGAAAAGAAGTTTCATTAAAATATATCAGAGAATATGCAAACGAAAAATTTGGCGAGCATGCCGGCATTGCACAACAATATTTATTTTACTACGCGAGAGAAAACAAGATAGGAAAATAGAAACTAGGTGAGGCGAGGTGAGCATATGGTATATGAATATATAATTAGTACTCAACGACAAAATTTCTACAACATAACCGGACAGGTCTGTGAAGCTTTGAGCAAGAGCGGAGTTTCAAACGGTATGTGTATCGTTTACTGTCCTCATACGACCGCAGCAATTACCATTAACGAAAATGCCGACCCGGATGTTGTACGAGACATGCTTCACGGCTTAGGCAAAGCATTTCCCGATCGACCCGAGTTCCAACACTCCGAAGGCAACTCATCAGCACACCTAAAATCAAGTTGTGTTGGTGCCAGCGAAAACATAATCATAGAAGGCGGTCGCCTTGTGCTCGGCACATGGCAGGGAATATATTTCTGCGAATTTGACGGACCCCGCACCCGCAAGTTTTATGTTAAGATTCAATGATAAAATTCGCCCAAGAGGACAGTGAAAATCTTATTATTCCGGCATGGATGATTTGAGTACGATTTGCATGAGAGAGGGTTAATTTTTGTCCAAAATGGGTGCAAAATAAATATGAAATGATAGTTGATTTTTGGAAAATTGGTGGTATAATCAAGGCAGTAAGAAAAAGTTATGCCTGAGAAGTACGTGAGAAAAGATCTGTCATTTTGAACCTTCACGATTAATACGGGTTTTCGAGTCATTGTTTCATTATGTTAGGCCTCATTTTTCGACTTTGTCGACAGGGGAAAATTGAGTGAATCAGCAGATTACCCATCCTGGGAAGTGCCGGGAATCAAAATACAGACAAACGGCTTTTTGGGCTAATTTTTTTGTCAAGGAGAGTGTGAATGCTGCAAGTTGAAAAGCCGGGTAGATACACCGGCGGCGAATGGAATATGGTACGCAAAGATGACTATGCGAATCTGTTGAGATTTGCATTTTGTTTTCCTGACGTGTATGAAGTCGGGATGTCTCATTTAGGGACCAAGATTATGTATCATCTGATTAACGAGCGCGACGACGCATACTGTGAAAGGGCGTTTGCGCCTTGGCCGGATATGGAAGCGTTGATGCGCGAAGATAAGATACCGCTTTATACGCTTGAGACCAAGAGCCCGCTGACGGATTTTGATGTGGTTGGTTTCACGTTGCAGTACGAGATGAGTTGTACGAATGTTTTGAACATGCTTGACATGGCTGGGATTCCGGTTAAGAGCAAGGAGAGGGCCGAGTCTGATCCGATTGTGTGTGCGGGTGGTCCGTGTGCGTACAACCCCGAGCCGCTGGCCGAGTTCATAGATTTCTTTGTTATCGGCGAGGGTGAAGAGGTAATAGGTGAGATTCTCGATGAGGTAAAAGTTTACAAGGAAGCGGGCGGCACCAAGCAAGCGTTACTAAAAAAACTTGCCCAAATTGAAGGAGTCTATGTTCCGATTTTTTATGATGTTTCATATAATGAAGACGGCACGATAAAAGAATTTGCACCAAACACATCTGATGTGCCGGCAACAATAAGAAAGCGTTTCGTAAAAGATTTGGATAAGACATATTTTCCTGAAAAAATTATTGTTCCGTTCATTTCAATTGTTCACGATAGAATTATGTTAGAAATATTTAGAGGCTGTACACGCGGCTGCCGTTTCTGCCAAGCAGGATTTGTATATCGTCCGATTCGCGAACGAAGTGCATGCAACCTATTGGACATTGCCATTGAGTCAGTTAAAAACACAGGATACGAAGAGATCTCACTCACATCACTCAGCACCGGAGACTATTCTCAGCTTGATGCATTAGCAACAGAGCTAGTCGATGAAATGGAATCGAAGCGCGTAAACTTTTCACTCCCATCAATGCGTATTGATACATTTCCAAAAGCGTT
>JANYKE010000059.1 GCA_025361685.1 Eubacteriales bacterium
GATCTTCAATATATTGGCAAGCTGGTCGGGCTCGATAGCAAGCAAATGCACAAGCTAAAGAAGAAGGAATTGATTGAAGCGATTTTAAATGCCAAGCCGAAAGAAGAAAAAGAAAAAGAAAAAGAAGAAAAAGAAAAAAAAGAAAAAGAAGTGATTATTTTGGAAAAAAATGAGGAGAAGACAGAGGCAGTAAAGCAAGAAACGTCTATTCCTCAGGGTGATAAGGTTGAAGGTGTTCTTGAGGTTATGCCTGACGGATATGGTTTTCTGCGCGGCAAAAATTATCTTTCCGGACCGCGCGATGTATATGTTGCTTCGAATCAAATCAAAAGATTTAGACTTCGTGACGGAGACAAGATCGAGGGAATATCAAGATTTTCAGTAAATAGCAAAGACAAATTTCCGGCTTTGATTTACGTTGCTACAATTAATAAGCAGCGCCCGAACGAATTTTTCAAAAGACCAAATTTTGAAAATCTGACGCCTATATATCCAAATGAACGTATTGTACTTGAGACAGATGCAAATGAGCTTTCGACACGACTGATTGATATTATCAGCCCGATCGGCAAAGGTCAAAGAGGACTCATTGTTTCGCCGCCAAAGGCCGGCAAAACAATTCTGCTTCAAAAAATTGCAAACAGCATAACGAAAAATTATCCTGAGATAGAGTTGATTGTTTTGCTTGTTGATGAACGCCCGGAAGAAGTCACAGATATGGTAAGAAATATTGATGGTGATATTGTTTCATCGACATTTGATGAGATGCCTGAAAGACATATTAAAGTTGCAGAAATGGTTTTCGAACGTGCGCAAAGACTTGTAGAACAAAAGAGGGATGTTGTAATTTTGATGGACAGCATTACTCGGCTTGCGCGTGCGTACAACCTTACCATACCTTCAACGGGACGCTCACTTTCAGGAGGACTTGATCCGGGTGCATTATACAAACCAAAAAGATTTTTTGGAGCGGCCAGAAATATTGAAGAGGGAGGAAGTCTGACAATTATTGCAACTGCTTTAATTGATACCGGCAGCAAGATGGATGATATGATTTATGAGGAGTTTAAGGGAACAGGCAACATGGAGCTTCATCTCGATCGCAAATTATCCGAAAAAAGAATTTTTCCTGCGATGGATATTAATCGTTCAGGAACCAGGCGCGAGGAAAAGTTGCTTTCGAAGAAGGAACTCGAAAGTGTATGGGCAATTCGCAAAGCGATGAGCAGCATGGGAACATCAGAGGTTACAGAAATGATTATCGGCCGGCTAAAGAAAACTGCTACTAACGAAGAGTTTATTGACGCAATTAATATTTCATTTGGAAATAAGTATTAAAACAATTTGTAGGGAGGTAATGTTATGGTAAAAGAATTCAAAGAATTTATTTCACAAGGGAAAGTTCTTGATTTTGCAGTGGCTGTAATCATCGCCGGAGCAATCGGAAAAATCGTATCTTCGCTGGTTAACGATATTATTATGCCGCTGATAGGGCTGATTTTAGGTGGAACCAATTTCCAGGGATTGTCAATTACAATTGGAAATGCATCAATCAAATATGGAGCATTTATTCAGAGCATAGTTGATTTTCTGTTAATTGCGCTTTTTATTTTCTTGGCAATTAAGATAGTTGAAAAAATGAAAAATTATAAGAGTAAAGTTCCTGACGTTGTTGAAGAACCAACAAAACAAGAAGTGCTGCTGACTGAAATTCGTGACCTACTTAAAAAAGATTAGGCTGACCTTTTAAAAATAGGATTAGGCGATAGTACTTTCCTATCATATGTGATACAATACTTCTAAGTCAAGAGATTAATCGAAACGCAGATATGAAATTTAATAAGGGAAGTACAGATTTAGATTAACAAAAAGGAGAAGTGTTATGATAAATAAAAGTGTTTTCACGATTGAAAAAGTGGTCTATTTTTTGTGTGGTCTATTGGAAGTTTTGCTTGCTTTTCGTTTTATTTTTAGGTTAACTGGTGCAGGTCAAGCCGGATTTGTAACATTTATTTATTCGGTTACAGATGGGCTATCCGCTCCGTTTAACTACATTTTCAAAACCCAAGTCGTCCAGGGTAATATCAACACGGGCTTCTTTGACTACAGCATATTAATTGCTATGGTTGTATATGCACTTATCGCATGGGGAATTGTAAAATTAATTGACATCATTAGCGGAAAAAGATAGACGAAACACTATTGTCTAAAACTGTCCCAGCAAATATCGGTAAACATAATATTTTACCCGCCCCAAATTCTCTTTTGTAATAACAAGAAGTTTTGGA
>JANYKE010000203.1 GCA_025361685.1 Eubacteriales bacterium
CCAAAAGGATAAAGGATATTTTACTTGGCAGTTCTCAAAAATACGATTTGGCAGAAGAAGTTATCGCGCAAATTCAGAGTGATAATTCGATTGAATATAACGAGACTCAAAAGTCTGCAATAATGTGCGCAATGAATTCAAAGGTTATGGTTCTGACCGGCGGTCCGGGAACGGGTAAAACAACAACTGTGCTCGGAATAATTTCAATGTTTAAGAATCTGAACATGAAGGTGTTGCTTGCGGCGCCTACAGGCCGCGCAGCCAAGAGAATGACCGAAACAACAGGAGAGGAATCCAAGACAATCCATCGACTGCTTGAATACAAGCCGCCCGAGGGTTATCAACTCGGAACAAATAATCCACTAAAAGGCGACGTGTTGATTATTGACGAAGCATCAATGATAGATATTGTTCTAGCATACAATTTGTTCAAAGCAATACCCAATAATATGAGGGTTGTTATTGTTGGCGATGTTGATCAGCTGCCTTCTGTCGGGCCGGGAAACTTTCTTCGCGATATTATTAATTCGGATGCTGTGCCGGTAATAAAACTTGAATATATTTTCAGACAAGCACACGGAAGTAATATTGTTGTTAACGCACATAAAATAAACGAGGGTGATTTTCCTGACTTAAGTGGCGGCAAGGATTCTGATTTCTTTTTTATCGAGGAGGAAGATAACAGTGCCATTCCAAATATAATTATTGATTTGTGTACGCGCAGACTTCCAAATCATTATGCTGCTAACCCGATTTCCGATATACAAGTTTTGTGCCCCATGCTTCGAAGTGAGAATGGTGCAATAAATCTAAATTCTGTTTTACAGGCGGCGCTCAACAAAAATAAAAATTCTCTGGTGCGCGGCTCAAGTACTTTTAAGCAAGGCGATAAAGTGATGCAGATAAAAAACAATTACGACAAGAATGTTTTTAACGGCGACATAGGAATTATTATTGATATTAATACCGAAGAAAATATTCTCGCAATTAATTTTGATGATAATATGATTAGGTATGAGACGTCGGAGTTTGACGAAATTGTTCTTGCATATGCCACTACAATTCACAAGTCGCAAGGAAGCGAGTATCCAATAGTTGTGATGCCATTGACTATGCAATTTTTTGTTATGCTTCAGAAGAATCTACTGTACACCGGAATTACGCGAGCACGCAAAGCAGTAGTAATTGTCGGAAGCAAGAAAGCAATTGCGTGTGCGGTTAAAAATAACAAAGTTATAGCTCGTAACACAAGACTAACCGAGCGTCTGAGTGACAGCAGTTTGTATTTTAATGAAGGAGAAAATAATGAGAAAGATTTGCGAAGTGAACGGAACAGAAGTCTACTTTATTGAGACAGAGGTTTTTAAAACGGAGACGATTTCTGTATATTTTCAAGATGAGTTGAAGAGTGAAACGCTTGCGCTAAACTCTCTTCTGCCAAATGTATTAAGACACGGAAGTAAAAACTATCCTTCCATGAAAGCGCTTTCTTCAAAACTTGACAGCATGTATGGAGCAATGCTTTATTGTGATGTGATGAAAAGAGGCATGAGCCAAATTGCATATTTTTCTATTGACTGTGTTGCTGATAAGTACACAAATGCAAATTCAAAAAACGACTCATCAACATTTAAGGAAGCATGCGAATTGCTTTTTGATGTAATTGCCAATCCGCTCACGGAGAATGTTGATGGTGTTGAATCCTTTTCCGCAGATTATGTGCGACAGGAAAAGGCAAACACAATCAGTCTCATCGAAGGAAGAATAAATGATAAAGCACAATATGCGACCGAGAGATGTATTGAGGAAATATGGAAACCTTCAGTCCTTGGTAAATATGAGCTTGGAAGTGTTGAAGAAATTGAAAAAATAACAGCAAACAGTCTTTATGAAAGGTATAGAGAATTTTTGAAAGCGGCCAAGAGATTTGTATTTATAACAGGAAGAACAATTGATGACAAAATCGACATCGTCAAAAACATTTTAGAAACTGCTTTGCCAAAACAAGATGTTCCGATCAGTGGTTTGCAAGTAGTGTGCACTCTTGAAAATAAAACAGAGATAAAAAATATTTTGGAAGAAATGAAAGTTGAACAGGGAAAACTTTGTTTAGGTTACAACACGCATGTTGCCACAGACACCAAAGAATACTTTGCGCTTCTCATGTTCAATGCAATATTCGGAGGCTCCGGATTTTTTAATTCGAAATTATTCTTGAATGTCCGAGAGAAAGAAGGGCTATGTTATCATATCGCATCTGATATAGATAAATTCAGTGGTCTAATAATTGTTGGATGCGGTATTGACGCAAAAGAAAAAGAAAGAACGATGAGAATTATTTCCGAGCAGCTTGAGGAAATGAAGAATGGAAACATCAGCGATTTTGAAATGAGTTATACTAAAGATACGATTGAGTATTCGCTAAAGTGCATCAATGACAGTCAGATGATGATGACCGAATACAAGTTTGGCCAGCTGCTTAAAGGAACAGTTTACAGTTTCGACGAATATATGAAAAATATCAATGAGGTTACAAAGGAAGAGGTTGTGGCAGTTGCCAAAAAGGTTACACAAGACACAATTTACTTTTTAGGGTGAGGAGAAATTAATGAGGAACGTCAACGAGTTTTGTTACAGAAAGATTGATGAAAAATATTTTTCATA
>JANYKE010000106.1 GCA_025361685.1 Eubacteriales bacterium
TGATGAAAGATTGACTGAACTTGGATACACTTTAAGTCCTGAAGAAAAGGCCAAATATTTCGAGCAATTCAAGGTGCTTTGTGACAAGAAAAAGGTAGTAACCGACACAGATATTGAAGCATTAATCGAGAATAAACTCGCTGAAAAAACCGGCAAATTTAAGCTTGTGCGGTTTGCAGTAAATTCGGCGAATTTCTCTACATCCAGCTGTGTTATATGTCTGCAAAACGGAGAAGAAGAAATTGAAGAAGTGGCACTTGGCGATGGTCCTATCGATGCTGCTTTCAACGCAATAGATAAGATTACAAATGCGCCACCGCATACGCTTGAAAATTACTCTGTACAATCTGTATCCGATGGCAACGATGCTCTAGGAGAAGGCGTTGTTAAGATCAAGATCGGCGAGAAAATAATTACCGGCAGAGGTCTTTCCACTGATATTATCGAGGCGAGTATTTTAGCATATTTGAATGGGGTAAACAGATTGCTTGAAATGGAAGAAAAGGCAGAAATATAAGTTTCAGATATACATTGTTTCGAGTAAAAGAAAGGAAAAAGCAAATGAAAAATTTAGAGATTCTTGACACAACTCTACGAGATGGTGCACAAGGTGAAGGCATCTCATTTTCTGTTGTTGACAAGTTAGCCGTACTTAAAGCTCTTGACGAGTTTGGCGTAGCATATATCGAAGCCGGCAATCCGGGATCAAATCCCAAAGACATGGAATTTTTCGAAAAGGCCGCAACAATAGAACTGAAAAATGCCAAGCTTGTTGCATTCGGCAGCACCAGAAGAAAAGATGTTGAAGCTAAAGATGATGAAAATATCAAATCAATGATGCTTGCCAACACTGAAGTGGTTTCGATCTTCGGCAAGTGCTGGGATTTGCATGTTACCGAAATAATAAAAACAACTTTAGATGAGAATCTTTTACTTGTTGGCGATACAATAAAATACTTCTTCGAAAATGGCAAAGAAGTTATATTTGATGCTGAACATTTTTTTGATGGATATAAAGCTAATGCAGAATATTCTCTCAAGGTTCTCGAAGCTGCTGCAAAAGCAGGGGCAACTGTTCTATGTCTATGCGAGACAAATGGCGGAGCAACTCCAATGGAGGTTCTTGAAATTACCAAAGTTGTCTCCGAAAAATTTCCGCACATAAAGGTTGGAATACATTGCCACAATGATATAGGCTGTGCAGTTGCCAATTCTATAGTTGCGGTAGAGGCCGGGGCAGTGCATGTTCAAGGAACGTTTTTAGGAATTGGCGAACGCTGCGGCAATGCTGCACTAAGTGTTATTATTCCAATTCTGCAATTGAAGCAACAATACAAATGCATCGAAGGAGATGTTTCAAACTTGTATCAGACAGCTAAAAAATTAGCCGAGATAAGCAATTTAAGAGTTGCGAACACTGAACCGTTCATAGGTTCAAGCGCTTTTGCACATAAGGGCGGAATGCATATTGACGGAGTCAAAAAACTCTCAAGATCATTTGAACATATCGATCCGACATCGGTTGGCAATGAGCGAAGATTTTTGCTATCGGAGGTATCAGGCAAACAGGCAGTCCTATCGAAAATCGAGTCAGTTGCACCGGAGCTGACAAAAGGAAGTCCGCAGACCGCAGAGATACTTGAAAAGCTCAAGGAACTTGAACATGAGGGATACCAATTTGAGGCAGCTGATGCCAGCTTTGAACTTTTGGTTAAAAAGTTGTTGCGCAGCTTCAAACCTCATTTTGAACTTGAAATGTATAAAACCAGCGGAGAATTTCCGCCGCCGGTTGACGAGATGAGTTCAAGTGCAATAATAAAAATCAAGGTTGGTGAAAATACAGAGATTACGGCTGCAATGGGCAATGGCCCTGTGCATGCGCTCGATCAGGCCCTGCGAAAGGCACTCGAAATTTTTTATCCGGCACTTTCAGAAATTCATC
This sequence comes from Eubacteriales bacterium, assembly GCA_025361685.1. Classification (GTDB taxonomy): domain Bacteria; phylum Bacillota; class Clostridia; order JANYKE01; family JANYKE01; genus JANYKE01. The sequence goes on from JANYKE010000106.1 coordinate 1,943, forward strand.
TTGTTGATTACAAGGTACGTGTACTGGAATCATCGCATGCTACAGGTTCAAGAGTTCGAGTTTTGATCGTAAGCTCGGATGGCAAAAATGAATGGACAACAGTAGGTGTGTCATCTGACATAATCGAAGCCAGCTTTGATGCACTTGTTGATTCAATCGAATACAAACTTTATTTGGAGGAACGTTAATATGGGAATGACAATGTCGCAAAAAATACTTGCTGCACATAGTGGAAATACAAGTGTCAAAGCCGGAGATATCATCATGGCTAATCTTGATTTGGTTCTTGGAAATGATATCACAACTCCGGTTGCAATAAACGAATTTAACAAGGCTAATTTGGGAAGCGTATTTGATGGCAAGAAGGTTGCATTGGTAATGGATCACTTCACACCAAACAAAGACATCAAGGCTGCCGAGCAATGTAAGCAGGTTAGAGAATTTGCAAAATTAAAAGGCGTTGAAAATTATTTTGATGTCGGAGATATGGGAATCGAACATTGCTTGCTACCGGAGAGAGGCCTTGTAATTTCGGGCGACTTGGTAATCGGAGCCGACAGTCACACTTGTACATACGGAGCACTTGGTGCATTTTCGACAGGCGTAGGCTCAACCGATATGGCAGCCGGCATGGCAACAGGCAAGGCTTGGTTCAAAGTGCCATCCGCAATCAAATTTAATCTTTCGGGAAAAATGAGCAAGTATGTTTCAGGCAAAGATGTAATCCTGCACATCATCGGTATGATTGGCGTTGACGGCGCGTTGTACAGCTCTATGGAATTTACAGGTGAGGGCGTTGCAGAATTATCGATGAGCGACAGACTTTGTATCGCCAATATGGCAATTGAAGCCGGCGCCAAAAACGGTATTTTTCCGGTTGACGAAAAAACTCTTGAATACGTAAAAGCACATAGCGACAGAGAGCCTGTAATTTACAGCGCGGATGATGATGCCGAGTATGAAAAAGTATATGAGATTGACCTTGCAACAATTAAGCCGACAGTTTCGTTTCCGCATCTTCCCGAAAATGCAAAGACTTTTGATGAAATTGGAAATGTTGAAATTGATCAGGCGGTAATTGGTTCATGTACAAACGGAAGAATTGAAGACCTGCAAATTGCTGCTGATATATTAAGAGGCAAAAAAGTTGCGAAGGGTGTTCG
>JANYKE010000107.1 GCA_025361685.1 Eubacteriales bacterium
GGCTGGAACAGCATTGATCAGATGCCGGACGACAATCCTTTATACGTAGGACGCGGAGGCATGTTGGGAGATCGCGCCGGCAACTTCGCAGTCCAAAACGCTGACCTGATTCTCTGCATCGGCAGCCGTCTCTCGCTTCGACAGGTCGGCTACACATGGGACAAATGGGCGCGCGCCGCTAAGGTAATAATGGTTGATGCCGATGAAGCCGAACTCCGAAAGCCAACACTTCACGTTGAAATGCCAATTTGTGCCGATGCCAAAGATTTTCTGGTCAAGCTAAACAGCACCATCAAAGCCAACGGCTTAACAACCGTATTTAATAACCAATTCTGGCTCACTACTTGTAACAATTGGAAAACGAGATACCCAACCATCTGTGATCGGCATCATCACGAAGACAGCGACTGCGCCAATGTATACTCATTTGTAGGCAAACTTAGTGAGCGTCTGCCCGAAGGATATACAACTGTTGTCGGCAACGGCAGCGCCTGCGTCGTCGGCAGTCACGGATATAAAATTAAAAAAGACCAGCGCTTTATAATTAACAGCGCAATAGCCAGCATGGGTTATGACCTGCCCGCATCAATAGGCGCAAGCCGCGCGTTAGGCAACGCGGAAGTCGTATGTTTAACCGGTGACGGCAGCATCCAAATGAATATTCAGGAACTCCAAACCATAATCACTAACAAGTTTCCAATCAAAATATTTGTAATTAATAATCAAGGATATCACTCAATCAGACAGACACAGGCCAATATTTTCGGGAACCATTCCAAAGTCGGCATCGGCCCCGAAAGCGGCGACCTCGAATTTCCATCCATGGAAAAACTTAGTTATGCTTATGGATACCCTTATGTTCCATGTCACTCAAACCAAGAAATCGACTCGGCACTCGACAAGGTGTTCGAAACAGACGGAGCCTGCATCTGCGAAATATTTGTATCAACCACACAGGTATTCGAACCAAAATCCGCAACTAAACAACTCCCCGATGGCCGACTCGTATCGCCGCCGCTCGAAGACCTAGCCCCATTCCTGCCGCGCCAAGAACTCGACGAAATCATGTTCATTCCTTGGGAGGACTAAAATAAGAAGTGCAATTTTAATCAAATGTTAAAAATGCAAACTTGTGATTTGACATTATGTACCCAAATATGGGATTATATGGATATAAACTATCAATTACTTTTGAACAAAGCATCAATGAGATAATCAGTGAAATGAAAACGAGGTCTTAAGTATGAAAAGAATCAGTGTAGTTGTACCAACATACAACGAAGAGGAAAATGTAATACCAATCAGTGAAGCGATTATCAATGAGTTTAAAAATAATCTTCCGGACTACGAGTACGAAATATTATTTATTGATAATAATTCGCAGGATAATACGAGAATTATTTTGCGCGAATTATGTGCCGGCAACTTCCGTATTAAAGCTATTCTTAATGCCAAGAATTTTGGTCAGTTTAATTCTCCTTATTATGGAATGTGTCAATCAACAGGAGATTGCACAATTCTTATGTGCGCAGATTTTCAAGATCCGGTTGAGATGATTCCGCTGTTCGTTCATGAGTGGGAAATGGGACACAGGATTGTTTGCGGGATTAAAAAGACAAGCAGAGAGAATAGAATGATGTTTGTATTCCGTTCACTCTATTACAAAATTATCAAAAAGCTTTCAGAAACAGAACAGATCGAACATTTTACAGGTTTCGGACTATATGACAAAAGCTTTATTCAAACGCTAAAGAATCTTGACGATCCAATGCCTTTCCTGCGCGGCATAGTCGCTGAGCTTGGCTCAAAGCGTATTGACATCCCATATGAGCAGGCCAGAAGGCGTGCAGGCAAGACCAGTAACAACTTGTATCGCTTGTATGATGCGGCAATGATAGGCTTTACATCATATACTAAAATCGGACTTCGTCTTGCAACGATAAGCGGATTTATTTTATCAGGCATTAGCATTTTGATAGCAATAATTTATCTAATTTTAAAACTGATGTTCTGGTACAATTTTCCCGCAGGAACAACGCCGATATTGTTGGGCATATTTGTATTCAGTTCTGTTCAAATATTTTTTATTGGACTTCTCGGCGAATACATTGTCAACATGAATACTAGAATAATGCACAGGCCTCTTGTTGTTGAGGAAGAGCGCATAAACTTTTGGAAGGAAGGTCAATAAAATGAAGGTTGTTATTTTAGCAGGAGGCTTAGGCACAAGAATTTCTGAGGAATCACATTTAAAACCAAAACCGATGGTAGACATTGGCGGTATGCCGATACTATGGCATGTTATGAAAATATATTCGCAATATGGATTCAACGAGTTTATAATTTGCTGTGGATACAAAGCCTATGTAATCAAGGAATATTTTGCAAATTATTTTTTGCATAACAGCGATGTAACTTTCGATTTTACCGGACATAATATAATGGAAGTTCACAACCAGTATGCAGAACCTTGGAAAGTAACGCTAGTTAACACAGGGCTTAACACCATGACCGGCGGACGAATTAAGCGCGTAAAAGAATATATCGGTGATGAAACATTCATGTTGACTTACGGCGATGGAGTTGCAGATGTTAATCTTTCAGATCTTCTCGAATTCCACAGCGCTCATGGTAAGATTGCAACAATTACTGCTGTTGATATCGGGCAGACAAAAGGTGTGTTGGAAATAGAGGATAACAATTTAGTTACTTCGTTCCGTGAAAAGAATGACAGCGATGGCGCCATGATAAACGGTGGTTTTATGGTAATGAACCCTGAGATATTTAATTATATTGAAGGAGACGAAACAGTTTTCGAAGTGATGTCCCTCATGGCACTTGCCCGTGATTCGCAGCTTATGTCATATATGCACAAAGGATTTTGGCAATGCATGGATACTCAGCGCGAGAAGCAAATGCTCGATGAACTCTGGGCCAACAACACAGCCCCCTGGAAAACCTGGTAACCAAATTTTATTTCCCCCAAAACTTTTTCACACAAATCTTTTCTTCAAAACTGCAGAAAACTCTGCAGTTTTTTTTTTTTGGACATTTTTTTTGTATTAAGGTTAAAAAGTGAGTTGTTCATGTTGAAATACACGGACTAATTTGTTATAATGAACTTGCAGGAAAAATATTATTTCATATATTTTTTTTTGCGAAGATTAGTAATGCATTTGTAAAATTTGCAACAGGAGGCAAGCTTATGGCTGACATACGAGCGTGCGGGGGTACACAAGGGACACCCGAGCAGGAAAGAAGATTTGCAGAGATAATTGAAAAATATAAGGATACCCAAGGCGAATTGATACCTGTACTGCATGAGGTGCAGGAAGTATATGGGTATCTTCCTTTTTTTGTACAGAAGAAAATCGGCGAAGCGCTGGGCATTCCTATGGCAGAAGTATATGGCGTTGTAACTTTCTACACGCAATTTTCGCTAAAACCAAAAGGCAAGTTTAGAGTCAGCGTATGCATGGGCACGGCCTGTTATGTTAAGGGTTCGCAGGAGGTAATGCTTATGGTTAAGGAAGCTCTGGGTATTGACGTAGGCGAATGTAGCGAAGACGGTCTGTTTTCACTTGATTCCTGTCGCTGTATTGGTGCGTGCGGACTTGCTCCGGTCGTCATGGTCAACGATGATGTTCACGGCAAACTGAGAGCCGAAGACATTAAAGGATTATTTAGCAAATACAGAATGTAGGAGGAGATCATAATGAATTCACTTGAAGAACTAAATGCAATTCGCGATAAGAAAAAAGATGAGCTTTCACAAAGAAAAGACTCTCAGAATCTACGCATTGTTGTCGGAATGGCATCATGCGGAATTGCTGCCGGAGCTAAGCCGGTTATGGATGCAATTATTGAAGAATTAAATACAAGAGGCATCAATGATATAAAAGTATCGATGACCGGCTGCATGGGAATATGCAGGCTGGAGCCAATTGTTGAAGTAATATATCCCGACGAAACAAGAGTTACATATGCAAATATCGATGCCGAAAAGGCCAAGAGAATAGTTGCTGAAAATATTGTCAACGGTCAGGTATGCACTGATTTGACAATCGAAGCGGTACAAAACGATGATGGGGGTAAGTAAGAATGCAATTGTTTAGATCACATATACTTGTCTGCGGCGGAAGCAGCTGTACCGCTTCAAAATCAGAACAGATTATTAAGGAGTTTGATAGCCACTTAAAAGCTAATGGACTTGAGAACGAGGTTCAAGTTGTTAAAACGGGTTGCTTCGGGTTGTGCGCTCAAGGCCCCAATATTGTTATCTATCCTGAGGGCGCAAATTATTTTAGAGTTAAGGTTGAAGACGTTAAAGAGATTGTTGAGGAACATCTTGTCAAAGGCAAAATTGTAAAAAGACTTCTTGCTACAGGCGACAAAAACGAAAATACAAATGAAGATTATTCAGCCAACAGTATAGAATTTTTTGCAAGACAAATGCGAATCGCACTTAGAAACTGCGGCGTAATAAATCCTGAAGACATCGAAGAGTATATCGCGTATGACGGATATCAGGCTCTGGGCAAAGTCCTCACAACTATGACGCCGGCAGAAGTAATTGAGCTTGTTAAAAAGTCAGGACTTCGCGGAAGAGGCGGCGGAGGTTTTCCGACCGGACTGAAGTGGTCATTTGCAGCCGGCAACGAAGCGCCAAAGAAATATGTATTGTGTAACGCAGATGAAGGTGACCCCGGTGCATTTATGGACAGAAGCATTCTCGAGGGTGACCCGCATAGTATAATCGAAGCAATGGCAATTGCCGCATATGCAATTGGTTCGGATGAGGGTGCAGTTTATGTTAGGGCAGAGTATCCGATAGCCGTTAAAAGATTGCAGATTGCGATTGACCAAGCCAAGAAACTGGGTCTGATTGGCAAAGATATATTTGGCACAGGTTTTAATTTTGACCTATCAATCAGGCTTGGCGCCGGAGCATTTGTGTGTGGCGAAGAAACTGCACTCATGACTTCAATTGAAGGTCACAGAGGCGAGCCCAGACCGCGTCCGCCGTTTCCGGCAGCAAAAGGTTTGTGGCAGAGCCCGACAGTTCTTAACAATGTAGAAACATATGCCAACGTTCCGCAAATAATACTTAACGGAGCGGAGTGGTTTTCCAATATCGGAACAGAACGCAGCAAAGGCACAAAGGTGTTCGCAATAAGCGGCAAAATAAAAAATACCGGATTGCTCGAAGTGCCCATGGGAACAACACTTCGCGAGGTTATATTTGATATCGCCGGAGGCATTCCAAACGGCAAAGCATTCAAAGCCGCACAGACCGGAGGACCTTCTGGCGGATGCATTCCTGCATCACTTATCGACACACCAATCGATTATGATTCACTGGTTGCATTGGGTTCGATAATGGGTTCGGGCGGACTCATCGTTATGGATGAGGACAACTGTATGGTTGACATCGCAAAATTTTTCCTTGAATTTACAGTTGAAGAATCATGCGGCAAATGCCCGCCGTGCCGAATAGGTACAAAGAGGATGCTCGAGATTCTTGAAAAAATTACTTCGGGCAAAGGCGAGGAAGGCGACATCGAAAAACTTGAAATACTTGCTAACAGCATCAGAATGTCATCGCTTTGCGGACTTGGTCAGACTGCACCAAATCCGGTCCTAAGCACGCTGAAATATTTCCGCGACGAATATGAGGAACATGTATTTGAGAAGAAGTGTCGTGCGAAGGTTTGCAAAGAGATGCTTAAGTATATTGTTATTGACGACAAATGTAAGTTCTGCGGAATTTGCGCCAAGAATTGTCCTACCAACGCAATCTCAGGTGAGCCAAAAGTACCATACTTGATTGACCAGGACAAATGTATCAAGTGCGGCTTGTGTGAAACAAAGTGTCCCTTTGATGCAATTGAAAGAAAATAAGAGAGGAAATTGATGATGAAAAATAATAAAGCGAAAATGGTTAGCGTTACAATAGATGGCAACACATTTAAGGTTCCGGAGGGAATAACAGTTCTCGAGGCAGCAAGAATGAATGGTATCAAAATCCCGACTCTGTGTTTTCTAAAAGGAGTAAACGAGATTGGTGCCTGCAGAATATGCGTTGTTGAAGTCGAGGGTGGGCGTGGCCTGCAAGCCTCGTGCGTGTATCCCGTTGAAGATGGTATGTCTGTCAATACCAATTCAAAGTTGGTTAGAGAATCAAGAAAGGTCACGATGGAATTAATCTTGTCAAACCATGACAGAGAGTGCCTGTCGTGCGTTAGAAACAGAAACTGTGAACTCCAGCTGCTGGCAGAGGAACTGAATGTTGATCAAATTAGATTTGATGGTGCAAAGCTAGACACACCTCTTGATGAGATGTCTCCGGCTGTTGTAAGAAATCAGAATAAATGTATTTTGTGCCGCCGCTGTGTACATATGTGTAGGAACGTCCAACGTGTCGGAGTAATCGATACAGTTGACAGAGGATTTGAAACGACCGTTTCATCC
>JANYKE010000115.1 GCA_025361685.1 Eubacteriales bacterium
AGTGCTACCGTGCCGGTTCCTGTCGTGTCGTTGCCTAAAGTAAAGTCAACGTAAAGCGTTTTGCTGTCTGCAGAAACCACAACTGTTGTTAGTGGTACCAGTACGGACAGAACCATAAAAACTGTTACTGCAATTGCCAAAAACTTTTTCATTTTATTCATTATCTTTCCCTCCTTAATTTTTGATGCAAAGATTTTTCCCCAAACAGACTCGGATGATAAATCTTAGTGCATCGCATTACTTTGTAGGATTATATTACACCTATTTTTCTATGAATTCAACCCTTTTAAAGAAAAAAGTTTATGGCAAATGTAAATTATTTGTAAATTTTCTTGCATTTACTTTTATTGCATTGTAGAATGAGTGAGTGAGAATAAAATATCAAGGAGGTTTTTTAGATGTCGATTTTAGTAGAAATTAGTGAATTGTTACAAAAGGGCCGAGCGCCACAGGTTAGAGAGCTTGTTGCACAAGCTGTTGCAGAGGGTATTGCTCCAAAAACTATTCTTGAAGAAGGTCTTCTTTTCGGCATGGGAATAATCGGCGGAAAGTTTAAAAATAATGAAGTATTCGTTCCTGAGGTTTTGGTTGCTGCAAGAGCAATGAATGGCGGACTTGAAGTTCTTAAACCGTATCTTGTTGAAGCTGGAGTTGAGGAAAAGGGTACAGTCGTTATAGGTACAGTTAAAGGCGATTTGCATGATATCGGCAAGAACCTTGTTAGAATGATGATGGAAGGCAAAGGCTTAAAGATTATTGATTTAGGCGTTGATGTGCCTGCTGAAAAATTTGTCGAAGCTGCTATTGCTGAAAATGCAGATATAATTGCTTGCTCGGCTTTGCTCACAACAACAATGAACGAAATGCGCACGGTTGTCGATGCAGTTAAAGCTTCTGCTCTTAATGGCAAAGTTAAAATTCTTGTCGGCGGTGCTCCTGTCACACAGAGCTTTTGTGAAGAGATTGGTGCTGACGGATATACTTCGGATGCCGCGTCTGCTTCTGATATGGCGCTTAGCTTCTGCTAATAAATCCACATCACATATAAAGTTAAAGGACTCGAATGTTTCGGGTCCTTTTTATTTTGCCAATTTTTTGTTGAGTTCATTGTTTCATGTTTTGTTTCATGTTTTCTTCCTGCAATTTTATGAGTACCTGTTTAATGTAAGGAGTGGCATATTCGTAAAACTCTTTTAACGATTCGCAATATACATTATCACCGGCAGCACCGTTTGTACTGTAATCTCTGTCTCGTCTGCATCCGCCTCTGCACAACGGATAATATGAGCATGCATCACATTTTGCATCTTTCAATATAGATGTCTGTCTAAACTTAATCATTGTCGGAGCATTTGCAATCTCTTCAAATGTATTTTTATTTATGTTTCCGGTCTTCCAATTATCTACGCAATAAAAATCACACGGGAAAGTGCTCCCGTCTCCTTCAATTACAAATTGTCCGTTGCAGTACCCACTCATGCCGCACTGTTCAGGTGGGTATCCCGCCGCCGCTGTAATCAGATTATCAAAAAATCTGATGCTTACATAGTATCCGCTCATGTAATCATCAAACCACAGTTTAAAAAGTCTTTTCAGAAATGATGCGTAGACTTTTGTCTTGGCCTGATACACTGATGAAAAAGCTTCTTCATCAAGAGGTCCGATGCATGGAATAAATTGCAAATATCTAAACTCAGCTTTTTTGAAAAAATTATATATTTGTTCAATGTGTCTTGCCGAATTTGCCGTAACAACACAAAGAATATTATATTCAACTTTATTTTTATTAAACAGTTCAGATGTTCTCATTATGCTGCCAAATGTTCCGATCCCTTTGCTATCTAGTCTGTTCATATCGTTAATTTCTTTTGACCCATCAAGTGAAAGGCCGACAAGAATATTATTCTCGCAGAAAAATTTTGCCCATTCCTCATCCATTGCAAATCCGTTTGTTTGAAAACTGAAACTTATCTGCAATTTCTTTGTGTTAAGTTTTTTGACCTGTCCAACAAAGAAGCGAAAAAAAATCAATCCGGCTAAAGATGGCTCTCCGCCCTGAAAGGAAAAGACAACAAAATTTGAACAAAACTCAAACGCCTTGCTTATAATATTGTTCGCCGTTTCTTCGCTTATCATTCCGTACGAACTCATTTCCCTTATATCGGAAAGCGAATGATAAAAACAGTATCTGCATTTCATGTTGCACATACTTGATGCGGGTTTGATTAATACTGTAATTCCCGGCACTACCATTTAAATGTTTCTCCTTAAATATTTTTCTTTTTAAATATTTTTCTTTCTTTTAAAAAAGGCACCGCCAAAAAGCGGTGCCTTTTAATTTAGTTACAGATTGAATTATGCATTGTCGGAAAGTTTTTTGTATTTCTCATATTTTTCCTTTGCTTCTTCAGCCGCTCTAACAAAAAGCTGCTCTGAGATTTCAGGGAAGGTTCTTGTAAGTGATGAATAGCGAGTCTCTCCCATAATAAAGTCCTTATAAGATTCTGTCGGCTCTTTTGATTCAAGCACAAATGGATTCTTGCCTTCATCCTTCAGTACCGGATTGTATCTGTATAAGTGCCAGTATCCTGCATCAACAGCTCTCTTCATTTCGTTTTGGCAAGTTGACATTCCATTCTTGAGACCCTGCTCGATACACGGTGCATATGCAATAATTATTGACGGCCCCTTGTAGCTTTCAGCCTCAACCATTGCCTTAATAAGTTGATTGTGGTTTGCTCCCATTGCAACCTGTGCAACATAAGCATATCCGTATGACATTGCAATCATTCCAAGATCCTTTTTCTTTGTTCTCATACCTGAAGCAGCAAACTTTGCGACAGCACCGGTAGGTGTTGATTTTGATGCCTGGCCTCCTGTGTTTGAATAAACCTCAGTATCAAATACAAGTATATTGACATCCTGTCCTGCAGCAATTACATGGTCAAGACCGCCAAACCCTATATCGTATGCCCATCCGTCGCCTCCAAAAATCCATACCGATCTCTTAACAAGGAAGTCTTTCTTGGCTAGTATTGCATCGCATATTGCTTTGGCAGCTTCATCAGCACCGGCATATGCCTCAAGTGTTAAAACTAATTCTGCACTTGCACCCTTTGAACCTTCACCCTCAGACATATTGTCAAGCCAATTTTGGGCCGCTGCGCTTATGTCTGCAGAAATGTTCATAGCAATTGCTTCCTTACACTTATCAGCAATGCCATCTCTAATTTGACTATTGCCTATTAGCATTCCATAGCCGTACTCCGCATTATCTTCAAACAGTGAGTTGGCCCACGCAGGTCCTTGACCTTTATCGTTTGTTGTGTAAGGCATTGACGGTGCACTGCCTCCCCATATTGATGAGCAGCCCGTTGCATTAGCAATCATCATTCTATCGCCGAACAGCTGTGTAACCAATCTTGCATATGATGTTTCTGCACAGCCTGCACATGAACCTGAGAATTCAAGCAAAGGTTTTTCGAACTGACTGCCTTTGACTGTCTTCTTGTCAAGCGGATTGGCTGTGTGCGGCAAGGAAATAAGATAATCCCAGTTAGCCGTTTCATCTTGCTGAGTTTCGTAAGGCTTCATTTCAAGAGCCTTTGTCTTGGCAGGACATATAGCTGCACAATTTCCGCAGCCGGTACAATCCTGAACCGAAACTTGTATTTTATAATTGTAATCCTCAAGCCCTTTGCCTATCGCCTTCTTAGTGGTAAGCGCTTGCGGTGCATTTGCAACATCGCCATCAGTAATTAGGAAAGGTCTGATTGTTGCATGCGGACACACATATGCGCACTGGTTACATTGAATACAATTATCCGTAATCCAGTAAGGCACATCAACTGCAATACCTCTCTTCTCGTACTGCGAAGTTCCCTGTGGAAATGTTCCGTCCTCTCTTCCTAAAAATGCACTTACAGGAAGGTCGCTGCCCTTTTGTTTGTTCATTGGGATAACAACATTCTTGATGAACTCAGGAACTGCTTTTTGTTCAATTAACAAGCCCTCATTTGTTGTAGCCCATGATTCAGGAATTTCAACTTTCGTAACCATTTCAATTCCCTTGTCAACAGCAAGATTATTCATATTAACAATCTTCTCACCCTTGCTGCCATATGATTTTACAATGGCTTCCTTCATGTACTTAATTGCATCATCAAGTGGAATGACCTTGGCAAGTTTGAAAAATGAAGCTTGCATGATCATATTGATTCTGTTGCCGAGTCCAATCTCTTTACCAAGGGAAACACCATCAATTGTGTAAAGATTAATTTCATTCTTGGCAATAAACTGTTTCACGTCTGCCGGCAAATGTTTTTCGAGTTCTTCCGGGCTCCAACCGCAATTAAGCAAGAATGTTCCACCCTTCTTAAGATCTGATACCATATCATATTGCCCGATGTAAGCAGGATTGTGACAAGCAACAAAATCAGCTTTGTTAACTAAATATGTTGAGCGAATTGGCTTGTGTCCAAAGCGCAAATGCGATACCGTAATTCCGCCGGATTTCTTTGAATCATATGAAAAATATGCTTGTGCATACATGTCGGTATGATCACCGATAATTTTAATCGAATTCTTGTTAGCTCCAACAGTTCCGTCAGAACCGAGTCCCCAGAACTTACAGCTTATTGTTCCTTCTGGCGTTGTATCAATCTCACCTTCGGTAGGAAGTGATAAATTGGTAACGTCATCAACGATACCAATTGTGAAATGATTCTTTGGAGTACTCTCATTAAGGTTATCGAATACTGCCTTAATCTGCGCAGGAGTTGTGTCCTTTGAACCAAGTCCGTATCGGCCGCCAACAATTACAGGCTGTTCATTCTTCTCAAAGTAAACTGTGCATACGTCCTGATAAAGAGGTTCGCCAAGTGCTCCCGGCTCTTTTGTTCTGTCAAGAACAGTAATTTTTTTAGCTGTGGCAGGCACTGCGCCCAAAAAATGTTTTGCTGAAAATGGTCTGTACAGATGAACCTTAACAATACCGACTTTTTCGCCCTGACTTAATAAATAATCAATAGTCTCTTCAGCTGTATCGCAAACCGAACCCATTGCTATTATTACTCTTTCGGCATCGGGTGCGCCGTAGTAGCTGAAAAGATTATACTTTCTGCCTGTAAGCTCACCAATTTCTTTCATATATCCTTCAACAATTGCCGGAACTGCTTCATAATAATTATTGCATGCCTCTCGCGCCTGGAAAAATATGTCAGGATTCTGTGCTGTTCCTCTTAAAACAGGATGCTCAGGATTAAGTGCATTATTCTTGAATTCTTCGACTGCTTTCATATCGATAAGCTTTGCAAAATCTTCTGTCTCGATAACTTCAATCTTTTGTATTTCATGTGATGTTCTGAATCCGTCAAAGAAATGCATAAACGGAACTTTGCTTTTGATTGCTGAGAGATGCGCAATTCCGCCAAGATCCATAGCCTCTTGAACATTTACCGAAGCCAGCAAAGCAAATCCTGTCTGCCTGCACGCCATTACATCGGAGTGATCTCCAAATATTGACAGTGCGTGACTTGCAATTGCGCGAGCCGTTACATGAAATACCGCCGGCAATAACTCGCCCGCGATCTTATACATGTTAGGAATCATAAGCAGCAATCCTTGTGAAGCTGTATATGTAGTAGTAAGAGCCCCCGATGCCAACGAGCCGTGAACTGTGCCGGCCGCGCCTGCCTCGGATTGCATTTCTACAACTTTAACTTCCTGTCCGAAAATGTTTTTCTTGCCTGTTGCTGACCATTGGTCAACATTTTCCGCCATCGGTGACGACGGTGTGATTGGGTAAATACCCGCAACCTCTGTAAATGCATATGATGCATAAGCCGCTGCGCTGTTACCATCCATAGTCTTCATTTTTCTTTCCATTATAAAACATTCCTTTCGTGCGCTGTGCGCTAATATAATTAATAAACACATTTTTCGATTGAACAGCAAAATGCCGTCCACCGTTTATTTTACAACAGACGACATTTTTTTTCAATACCTATTTAACCTTTTGCAGAATTTTGCAGAATTCTACCTTTGCTTCTTTTGCGGAATTCCTATTCCTATTCACAGAAAAACTTTTTTGCTTCGTGTAGGGCTTCCCTTATTTCATCCTCTTCAATATCCTGCATTTTATGTAAGCAAAAATCTGAATCCATCAAAATTCCTGCAAGCTTCATGCCTACTCTTTTCTTATCATTTTTCATTGCACCTATAAATGGTTCTAATGAGAAATACTCCGGCAATAGTGCGACATTAATAACCTTGCCGCAAAGCCTCTCAACTTGCTCTTTAATATCAGTTGATAAAAGTCCTCTGTTATTTGATACAATATTTGAAATCATCATACCTACAGAAACTGCCTGCCCATGCGGAACGGCATAGTGTGATACCGACTCGATAGCATGACCGAAGGTGTGTGCAAAATTAAGCAGATTTCGCACGTCCAAATCAAACTCATCATCTTCAATAAATGTCTTTTTATAATTCAAAGAATTAATAACATAAGTCTTCAGAAGACAATAATCTCGATTAGTTAAAAAGTCGATATCACTAACAATTTTATTAAAGTTCTTTCTGCCGGACATCACATTAAATTTAACAACCTCTCCCAATCCGCTTAAGTAATCAGTTTCACTTAAGGTATCTAAAAAACCGTTATCAATAAAGATTCTGTCAGGCGGATAAAATGTGCCTAGCAAATTTTTAAATTTCAGATAATTCAGCGATGTTTTGCTACCGATGCAGCTATCGGATTGTGCTAGCAAGGTGGTAGGGACAAACACCCATTTGGTGCCCCTATACAAAATATTCGCTGCAAATCCGGTTACGTCCTGAATAATTCCGCCACCGAAAGAAATTAGAGTCGAATTTCTTTTGGATGGCAATGCAGTCATCCGCTCACATATCTGCAAGGCAGTGTCTATGCTTTTATTATCCTCGATAGCTTCTATTATCATCATGTCTTTTTGGTCAAAACATAAAAACAATGAAGAATACTTTTCATAAACATTTTTATCTATTACTATAAATTTATTCTCAAGTTCTTTCAATTCTTCAATAAACGAAAATGCTTCAGAAAATATTATTTCGTAAGTCTTAATATTAGATTTGATAATCATTTCGCAACAAATCCCCCATCAATTACAATTTTCTGCCCGGTAATATATGTATTCTTACTTGAGCATAGAAACAAGACCAATTCGGCAATTTCAGAAGGCTGTGCAAAACGCCCCAAAGGTATTTGCTCACAAAGTTTTGCAGTCTCAACCGGAGATATATTCTGCAATGTTAATTCAGTATTTGTAAAGCCGGGACATACTGAATTGATCAGAATATTATATTCCCCAAGTTCAACTGCTAAGGCATTGGTAATCCCGTGAATACCATTTTTAGAAATGCTGTATGTGGTTCTCTTTTCTTTTGAAACAACGCCCCAAATAGAACTGATGTTAACAATACGTCCGTAGCATCTGCTTTTCATGCCGCCAACAAAACCCTGTATCAGCTTTAATGGTGCTTTAATATTAACTTGCATAGTCATGTCAAAATCAGCATCCTCAATATCTTCAATATACGCAATTGGATTGATTCCTGCACAGTTCACAATTACATCAATATGCATATCCTTATTCTTTTCCACAAAATTATCTATTGAAGAAGAGTCACTCAAATCCAGCTGCTCTCGAGTGGGAGCTACAACACTGTAGCCCTCACTCGTGAACTTCTCATATATTGCCTTGCCAATTCCTCTGCCTGCACCTGTTATCAAAACATTCTGCATTAGCCATTACCTTTAATCTGACTTAATCTTGATTCCATCATTTTCATTCGCACAACGTCTTCTTGTGCCATACGATTATAGAAATCATATTTGTTAGTCAAGTATAGCAGCTCAAATTCCATAGCCTTCGTTAATCCGTCTTTAATATTTGAAAGCGATTCAGGACTTTTGAATACTACCTTCCTGGTTTCAAATTTAGCAACTGAATTGCCTAATCTTTTTATAAATGGTATTGCCTGCTCCGAAATACCACCGCCCATGCCGGGCACAATACCCTTTGCAATTGCCTTATCCAAAAACGACTTTGTAATTTCGAATACTTTATCTCCATTGATATCATCACGAGACAAGCCCATTGAGCCGGATAAATCTACGCGTCCGACAGCTATACTATGTATAATCTCAATGTCTTCAACGTTAAATATCTCATCAATATTTTCATAACAGGTAATAGTCTCAGTATTAATAATAAATTTTATGTCCTCGATTTCCTCCTTTGTAAATACCTTTTTTATAGCACCAATAAATTTGGACATGGCAAATTTCGTTTCAATCATAGGTGCCATAATGCCGGTAGCGCCTAATAGGCGGCATTGATCCAAGTCTCTAACCGCTTCACAGCCTCCGATTTTAATGTACAAATCCATGTCAGCACGAAATACCACTTCATTGAGTTTAACAAGCTCATCAGTTCTTGATCCCTCTGCCTCAAATTCAGCCTTGATTGCAATCACGTTATGATTTTCTTTCAAATCTCTTAACAGGTCAAGCATTTTCCTCTCTACTCTGTTCATAATCAAACCTCCCAATTATTTATTTTTAAAAATATTCGCTTTAAATTCATCCGGTGGAAGAAAGGGAAACATATCTTCTAATGGTGGGGATAGCATAGTTCCATCAGGTGATTTTTTTGACGATGTTCTAGGTGAAAACACTTGCTCTGTAGTCACCATAACCTCACAAATTAAAGCTCCTTCATTGTTCAACGCCTGTGTGATAATTGTTACTAACTCAGCATGATTACTACATCTCAGAAATGAGATTCCATAAGCATATGCAATTTTTTGACTATCCGGAAAACTCACACCGCAATCCGGCTCGCACCCTACTAAAGGGGCTCCAAAAAAGTTGTTCTGTGTCTGTCTTATTGAATGATATCCGTTGTTATTTAAAATAAATATCTTTATGGGCAATTTGTAATGCACAACCGTCTGCAATTCTTGGATATTCATCTGTATACTTCCATCCCCGGCAATACAAATAACCGGCTTACCGTTTAAAGCAACTGCCGCACCGATTGCGGCCGGCAAATCATATCCCATAGATGCACAACCGGAATTAGTGTACAACCTTTGCCCTTGCTTGATAATTGCGGCTTGAAATGTGCAAACACATGCAGAACCGTTACCGGTAACCACAACTTGATTCTCCGGAAGCAGCTCAGTCAAGGCACGCGCAAAGCAATATGGGTTAACAAGTTCTTTACTTTCCCAATAAGACTCCAGAACAATGGGATACTTTTTTTTGACATTTGCACAGTACTCAATCCACTCTTGCTTCGGAGCAAGAATATCTGCACCTAATGCAGAATTCAGCCCTTCAATTAATTCTTTAACATCTGCGTGAATTGGCATTTGTATGTTCAAGGTAGGTTTTTTAAGCTCATTGATATCAATATCAACAACTATTTTATAGGCATTCTTAGCGAAATTCTCCCAATTGTAGCTGATTTGTCTAACATTTAATCGACTTCCTAAAACAAGTAGTAAATCTGCATTTGCTACAATAAAATTTCCGGCTCTATCCCCTAATGTACCCGGTCTGCCAAAATACATCGGATGCGCGTCCCAAATGCTGTCGTGCGCATTCCAAGCTGTCACAACCGGAATATTCAGATGTTCAACTAACTCTATAAATCTGTCATATGCACCCGATAAACGAATGGCAGATCCGGCAAAAAGTACAGGGGTCTTCGCCTTTTTAATTAATTCAAGTATTTTATCAATTGTTTCTTTTTCTATATGAGGGGGTATTTCTCCAAAATCCTCAATGGAGTCATAGCCCATCAAACTTTCCTCATCTACAAGTGCACCTTGAATATTCAAGGGCACATCAATCCAACAAGGTCCATGTCTACCGGTTGTTGCCAAATAAAATGCACGCTCCAAATGATATCTGATGGTGCTTGCATCTGTAACCATAACAGAATATTTTGTCATAGTGTGAATACAACCTGCAATGTCAAATTCTTGGTCACCCAATTGACGGAGCTCAAGATCAGTGCTTCGAGTAGTTGTATCAAAACGGACTTGACCCGAAATAATTAGCATAGGTATAGAATCCAGCCAGCCGCCTAGCACACCCGTAATTGCATTTGTACCACCGGGGCCACTCGTTACACAGACAGCAGCAATCTTTCCTGTCAATCTTGCATAGCTCTCCGCCGCCATTGCACATGCTTGCTCATGGTGGTTATAAATACAGGTAAGATCCTGATTCTTCCCAAATGCATCATTCAAATGCATAGCTCCGCCACCGGTGATGGTGAAAACATGCTTAATCTCGAATTCGACTAACTTCTTAGAAATATAATCAGCAACTCTAATCATACTATTCTCCCAAACTACTTATCGAATAATAAAGCTTCCCTATTTAAGCTGTGCTTATTGTTTGCATAAAAAACATATAGCTCAGTAATGGATTGCTTCATTGTCACGAATTTAAAATCACAAAATGCTTTCCTGAATTTATCGTTGTCCCCGCTGTATTCTATTCCCATGCCTTCATTTAAAACAAGAATTGGCAAATCATGCTTTCCACTAATATCTCGAACCATCTCAGCTATTTCCAGCAGCGAAACAGAATTATCAGGAGTAATGTTGTAACTTTTATCCTTTGTATCATTTAGTAAAAACAGTTTAATTATCCTTACTAAATCATGTATGTTTATATAATCGAATTTGCGGTCTTGCTTTAATGTTATCGGAAGATCAAAAAGTGTCTTACATATTGCATTGGATATAAATCTAATCGCGTAGTCCTCATATTCACCAAATACACCAAACACTCTCAAATCAATAACCTTTTGACTATTTTCGCAGTGTTTAGAACAAATATATTTTGCGAATCCGGCATTATCCTTGGGAACATGTTGGTCAAAATATTCCTCTTTCATCTTAGGCATATAGTGCAGTATGTCATAGCAAAGTCCCGATCCTAAATAAAGCATCTTATCAAAGTATTCGGAATTGCGTACAAGATTGAAGTACATTCTGGTATTGTTATATAAAATATCAGAATGATCCGGAGCATTCCTATGCGCCGGCTTTATGGCAGCATGAATAATCACATCAATAGAATTTACCTTTATAAATGTTCTTACAGCATCCTCATCCAGTAAATCAAGCTCTTTATGAGTAGGTGCCAGTATAGTAAATTGCTTTGATAAATCTTCAATAATGTTTCTTCCTATAAAGCCACTACCACCGGTAAGAAATATCTTCATTTGCACTCCTTGTCCGCAGTATTCTGTGTGTATGCAATAAGACTAGTACGTGACTCCCTGCTCATACATTGCAGTGGCAACTTTTACAAACCCGGCTATGTTGGCACCTGCTACCAAATTGTCTCCCAAGCCGTATTCTTGCGCAGCCTCAACTGATTGCACAAAAATATTATTCATTATGTTTTTAAGTTTTGCATCAACTTCTTCAAAGGTCCATGACTCTCTTTGGCTGTTCTGCGCCATTTCAATTCCGGATGTCGCAACACCTCCTGCATTTGCAGCTTTAGCAGGCCCGAATATAACACCGTTTGCAAGCATAAACTCAACTGCCTCAGGTGTGGAAGGCATATTTGCACCCTCTCCTACGGCAAAACATCCGTTGCTTACAAGAACCTTAGCATCTTCAAGCGTCAATTCATTTTGCGTTGCACTTGGCAGTGCGATATCACACTTGACATTCCAAATGCTCTCTCCCTCAACATATTTTGCAGTTGGATGATAGTTTAAATAATCGCTTACTCTTCCTTTATCAACATTCTTAATCTGCATAATTGTATCAACTTTAATTCCGTCCTCATCATAAATGTATCCGTTTGAATCACTCATTGTAACAACTTTAGCGCCAAGCTGATAAGCTTTTTCTGCGGCATATTGAGCCACATTGCCGGAACCT
>JANYKE010000166.1 GCA_025361685.1 Eubacteriales bacterium
CCATTTTCATAGCGTTCCAGTAAACCGATTTGGGTTTGAACTTCAAAACCTTTCATATATTCTAAAGTAGCCCACTCACTATTTGAAAAACGGATTTCATCATTTAAAAAATTATTTTTTGTAATTCCGGCATTTGCTGCATAACTATATGTTTTGATGTTCGTTCTCTTATTTCCTCAGAATATTTACTGTTATTACTCGGCATCTTCATCCTTCTTTTGTATTCATATGAGTAAAACATTGCGACTCAACAAAAAGCGAACCATTCCAATCATATGGCCTCCCATTACCGATGAAATCAGTGCATCTGACATGTGCCTTTCCAAGGTCTCCTTACTTATTCGAGCTGTTCTAATTGCAGCATAATGTAAAAAATTTTCAAAAACGTTGCATTTATTCAATAATGTGTGTATAATTGCTAAAGAAAAGGTGTTCTGTGCACTTATTCGCAAATTACTTCAATTTTCAAAAGAAAGGTCGTGCTTTTGATGGAACAAGACCCTTATAGTAGCCAGCGAACCAACACAAGTACGATTTGCTTTTGCTAAAATAATCAGCTAACTTTTACGCATCTGTTTATGTTTTGGCACAAGACTTATCATACTTGTGCAAAAACAAATGAAAGCAGGTGTTTTATTATGCTAGAAGTTAAAACTTTTTATCTTAGCAGGGTATTAGGCAGAAAGGTATTCTCGCAATCCGGGGATACGATCGGGCGTGTTCAAGACATTTTAGTCAACGTCCAATCCCAAAATCCACATATCATTGCAATCAAATTGAATGTCAAAGGCAAATCAAGATTGGTTGATTTCTCGAGTTTCACTATTGCCAAGGTTAATAAGCAGTATGTGTTTCAATGTACAAATTCTGATAAAATATTTGCCGGTTCAACTGAAAATACGCTATATCTGAAGAGCAATGTTTTGGATAAGCAGCTCGTTGATATCGATGGCCGCAAACTGGTAAGAGTTAATGATTTGCGAATAGCTTCACTGGCGTCGGGCACTTTTGTTGTTGCTGTTGATGTTGGATTTGAAGGTCTGTTGAGAAGACTCGGCGTCGCAAAACCGATTAAAAAGATATTGGGGATTTTCAAAGTTAATTTACCTAACAAGCTGATTCTCTGGGATGAAGTTGAGACTGTGGATTTCGGTCACGCCGGAATCAAGCTCTCTTCCCCATACACAAAGCTTGCCACGCTTCATGTTTCGGATCTTGCAGATATCATTGAAGATTTGGATGCGAAGATGCAGGCTGAAGTTTTTGCTTCACTTGATGAAGAGAAGGCTGCTGATGTTCTGGAAGAAATGGAGCCCGATGCTCAAGTACATGTTATTGAAAACATGTCAGTTGAAAAGGCGGCCGATGTTCTTGAAAAGATGCCTGCTGACGAGGCTGCTGATATTCTTGATGACATGGCCAAGGATAAGGTTGAAGAACTGCTTTCCGAAATGGAAAGCGAAGCTTCGCAGGAGGTTCGAGAGTTATTGGAATATGAGGACGATGAAATCGGAAGTCTGATGACAACAGATTTTATTGCCTTCAATAAGAATATGACAGTTAAGGATACCATTGCAGAGCTCAGAAAGACAAAACCTGAATCTGATACTATCTACTATTTGTACATCGTTGATGAAAATGAAAAGTTTATTGCGACTGTATCGTTAAGGGACATTATTATTTCTGAACCGGAAACAAAATTGAGTGAAATCATGAATGAAAACTCTATTTATGTAACTGACACCGACAATGTAAACTCAATCGCAGAAATAATTTCCAAGTACAATTTGCTTGCTGTTCCTGTTGTAGATAAGGATAATGTAATGCAGGGTATGGTTGTTATCGATGATGTCGTCTACAACTTGTTAAGATCAACCAGAAGAAGAAGAGCATAGCGCCGGAGGAAGATTGAATGGCATCGGTACTAAACATTATAAAAAAGAATAAGCTATATAGAAATTTGGCACTTTTCTTGATAATACTGGGACCCGGTATTGTTACGGGAAGTGTTGATAATGACGTTGGCGGAATCACAACTTACTCAGTTGCCGGCGCGGTTTTTGGCTACAAACTGATATGGACTTTAATTCCGGCATTTGTTGTTTTGTTTGTGACCCAGGAAATGAATGCAAGGATGGGTATCGTAACCGGCAAAGGATTAGCAGATCTCATTCGCGAAAATACCGGAGTAAAGGTTACCTTCTTCATTTTTATATTTCTGCTCGGTGCTGACATCCTAAATACAATGACTGAATTCAGCGGTGTTGCAGGCAGTATGGAAATTTTCCATGTTAGCAAATATATTTCTGTTCCGCTTGTTGCAATCGGAGTCTGGGTTATGGTGGTAAAAGGCACATACAGAATAGCTGAAAGAATCTTTCTCTTCTTCAGTCTATGTTTATTGGTGTATGTTTTTGCCGCTCTTATGGGCAATCCTGATTGGACTACAATAGGACAATCAATAGCCAAG
>JANYKE010000204.1 GCA_025361685.1 Eubacteriales bacterium
TTTTCAAGTTTTAAAAGCGTGTTGTGATAAAAAGTTCCGTCGCTGAATGTAACTTTCGTAGGGTCGTTTGGATCCGGAATTGCCGGGGTAGTATAGTTCTTGCCTGTATAAATATTACTTATATTCATATCAAGTTTGTCACCCATAATTGATGCAACGCCTGTGACTCCGCCGTTGTCGCCGTTGGCAGCAATTACACTTGTAACCAAAGTTCCGTGATTGTTGCCGCCATCTTCAATATTTCCATTCATATCTTTTTGCAAATCTTTTGTTTTGTCTCCGTTAAATTTTGTTTTTCCTGTGGCTTCCGAAAAGTCATCTCTTAATGGTTCGTCAGCAACACCGACTTTTACAGGATTCAAATTCATGCCTGATGCTTTCAATATTTTATATGCATCGCTCATTCCAATGTTGTTATAGTTTTTACTATTGTTTCCCTCTTTGTAAAGTGGGTCGTTAAATGGGCCGCCCTGTGTTCCCTTAATTGCGCCGTAGACCATCGAATTGGTTGAAACAATATCTACACCGTCATAGCTTTGTGCTTTGGCAATTGCAGCAGTCAACTCACCCTCGCTGTTCGATGAAAAATCAATTAGATAAAGATTGATTGATTTTATCTCACCGGTTATTTTGCCCTTTAGGTCAGATGCAATTGTTTGTGCTTTTGATCTGTCAACACCATCTTTTAACATGACAGTTATTTGACTAACCGGTACATAGCCATATTCGGTGGTACTCATAACCTTAGTTGGATCAACAAAACTCGAGTAGCTTCCGCCGCCCTTGTTGAAAATACCGGGCAAAAATTTCACAGCTAAAAAACCTGCGGTTGCCATAAATAACAAACCGACCACAACACTTATTGCGATTATCATTCTTTTCTTCTTTTTTTTCTTCTGTGCCAATGCTAATGCTTGTGCTTGTGCTGCATAGGCCTGTGCAGCCGGATCAAAATTTCCTAAGTTTGGCAGATTTGGCATGCTTGGCATATTTCCCATATTATCCATTTTCATTTCCTCCTGAACTTATTTATAAATAAATCTTTGTAACGATAGGCTAATATTGTAACAAGAACTATGAGTGCGATTGAATAGAACAGTGGGTCAAAATAATTTGGCAGGCTGTAGAACTTTGGCGCTTCACGCAGCGGCAAGTTTATTAGTCGACCTGTGGTGTAAATTATTCCAAATACAAGACCTGCGGTGCCATCCCTAAAACCCTTCTTTAAAATCAAGATTACTATTATAAGGCCAATGAAGGCTGCAATGATTTCATAAATCTGTGTTGGATGCAAAGCAGATGTGTGAGTGGGCAATAGGCCGGATAATGGGCCGGTGTATTTTTGCACAATTGGTAATGAAATTCCCCAAGGAAGTTTAGTTGGTACACCGACGCAGCAACCGTTAAGGAAACATCCTATTCTTGCAAACATTATCCCTACTGCCAATCCCGGGGCTAGGCAATCACCTAACTTCCACAAATCAATCTTAAAGATTTTGCAAATAAATATCCCGAAGATACATCCCAAAACGATACCGATGTACATATCGAAATTTGCATATTCAAATGCAAATATTCGCATTGTGTCATCTTTGTACAATTCGTAGTTGGTAATAAAATGCGACAGCCTAGCAAAAATGACAACTGTAGTAGCTGTTAGAAGCAATACTGCAAAGGTTTTGCCGATATTCTGTCTTCTTTTTGCCAAAACGAATATCGATACTGCTATTGCTAAAATCGCTGCCAGTACAATAAAAAAACTGTATGACGTAATTTCAATGTGCGTTTGGCCAATATCTATCGAAAAAAGGTTCTTAAACATGCGCCATTTCCATTCTCTATAATGACACCATTCTATATCTTGCAATATTCAATGTCAATAGATTATTATTTGTTGGCTGAGCGCTTTCCGGCTTTATCTGCATACATTAATTCGTCAGCTTTACGAATCAATATTTCAATTGTATCATCACCACTTTTTATTACTGAAAAACCAACTGATATGCTTATGTCGATTTTTGGCGTTGGTGAGTTTATATTTGCAGCGGCGATAGAACTATTAACTCTATCTTTAAACATTTCGGCCATTTGAACATCACAATCCGCAGCAATTGCCAAAAACTCATCTCCGCCTATACGTGCAACTATATCGGTTTCCCTGAAACTGCTTTTTAAAATATCGGCCACATTTACTATGAGTTTATCGCCTTCCAGGTGACCAAAATTATCATTAACATATTTTAATCTGTCGATATCAAACATGAATACCGCAAAACGCTTCTCGAAAAAATTATTTCGTTGTATTTCATTTATATACAGGCGGTTATATAAACCTGTCATTGGATCACGAACTAACATTGAGCGCAATTTCTCCTCATTCTCTTGAAGAATGATGTTCTGATCAGCAATTTTATCTATCTGTTTTCGACTGATAAAACTTGATAAAATACCAAAAATTGATACAAATATTAAGAAAGTGAAGAGACTTGCCAAATTTGCTTTCATGAGGCCGGGATTAAAATATATGAAGCCGCTCAGAAATATAAACTGAGCAATTGTAAAAAAGAAAGTCACTCTTTCGGATAAAAAAAACGCACATATTTGAATTGATAACGCAAAATACACCAGAGGAACTATATCACCGTTAATTACGTTGCCGTCAAGTAAAGCCGAAACCCAAGGTCCAAAAGATAAACTGAATACTGTCAGCGTTGCAGATATAGTATAGCGACCGGATATGTTTAATTTGAAGGCAATAATCTGAAATAAAAACAGAACTAAAACAAGAGATACATAAAAAATGCGATATGTACCTAAATCAATTATTGTAATTAATATAGCTGTTGCAAATAAAAGAAATATTAGTGCAATTTGAAACCATAACAAAACAAATGCTCTTCTGCCATTATGATCAGAATACTTTGCATGAAATATGTCGAACATTGTTTTCGCCTTACTCAAAATCCGCATTGACATTTTCAAATCTCCACATCTGCTAAATTTTAATATTAATCATGTGAGTATTCTATATTAAAAGTGTACCAAAATCTATACCTATCGAATATTTTTTTGCTCATAAACATTACTCTCACCGGATAAGAATATAATTATTAAACATTAAAAGGATTCTCATCCTTGTACATCATCGAAACGGGTTTATTGTATTCGACATCAGAAACCCCCATCATTTTCATTGCAGCAAATAGTATCTTGCCGGTGTGGTTGAAGGCGATGCCTGCATGATGCGGAAATCTTTTTGCGATAAGCACGTGTCTGTAAAACCTTGCCATTTCTTTTATTGCAAAAACGCCGATCCCTCCGAAGGATTTAGGATCAATATCAATTACTTCACCTTCGGCAACATAGCTTCTCAAGTCGCAGTCCGCGGTGCTCTGCAGACGAAACATAGTAATATCGCCGGATTTAATTGTGCCTTCCAATGTACCGCGCGAAATATCCGGTTCCTTATCCGGCTCTAATAATCTATGCATGATTAACTGATGTTTCATCGCAAAACTGCTCATGCAGCAACTTGAAGTATTTCCGCAATGAAAGCCCATAAACAAATCATTTAGCTTATATCCTTCAAACTTTTCCTTATTATTGTCAAACATATCATTTGGAACTGTGTTATTTATATCTAGGAGTGCAGCAGGGAATTGCGTTGCAAGAGTTATGATATATTCGCTAAGCACACCGTAGATATCGGTCTCGCATGAAACAGGTATTCCTCTAGCTGCAAATCTTGAATTGACATAACATGGTACAAATCCGAAGGAGGTCTGAAATGCAGGCCAGCACTTATTTGCGAAGACTGCAAATTGAGATGCACCAATATTGTTTTCCATCCAGTCGGTTAAGGTTAATTCATATTGTGCAAGTGTTGGCAAGATGCCGGGAAAACAGTTTCCGGTTGCAAGTTCTTCTTCCATGTGTTTCACAATTTCGGGAATTCGCTTGTCGTTTTCGTGTGAAATAAATGATGAGTATAAATCAAGCTCGGAGTTTTCCATGATTTCGACACCCAAGTCAAACAGAGGTTTGATAGGTGCGTTGCATGCAAGAAAATCATGTGGCCGCGGACCAAATCCAAAAATCTTCAGATTCCGAACACCGATAATTATTCTGGATATGTTCGAAAAATCAGCAATCATATCAGCAATTTCATTTGGTGTTCCTACCGGGTATTCGGGAATGTAAGGGGACAGGTTCCGCAATCCGATATTATACGATGCATTTAGCATTCCGCAATAGGCATCGCCACGATCATCAAACAGATTGGCTTCGGTATCTTCAGCCGCGGCAACAAACATAGCAGGGCCTGCAAACCGCTGTGCGAGAAGCGTCTCCGGTCCCTCAGGTCCAAAGTTTCCGAGATAGACAACGAGAGCATTTGCATCCGAAGCTTTTAGTTCATCAAGTGCCTTCAACACATCCCTTTCATTTTCAATAATAGTATCAGGCACAGCAATCTTGATGCCTTTATCGGCGCAGGCTTTGACAACCATATCTCTTCTTTTCTTGCTTAGCTCAACCGGAAAGCAGTCTCTGCTGACAGCCACTATGCCTAACTTAACCTTTGGAACATTAATCATTATTTTATCCTCCAATCTATACTTATATGTCAAGATAAATCAGAAAACTTTGACTTTTCTTGACAAATAAATCATCTTACTCAGTTTCGAGGGCAGAGCCGTGCCATACACTTGAGCCGAAGGTTGTAATGTAAACCATATCTTTGTTGTGTATGTCAAGGACAGCGTTGTGTCCCCATTTGAAATCGTAACCTTTTAGTTTGTTCCAGGTTTTACCGTAGTCTATTGAGAGATATGCTGCGTTTTGGAAGGTTACGGCATAGATTCTGGAAGGATTGTCTTTGTCCACGGTTACACCGAAAACATATGACGAGCTGTCAAAAATACTGGCCCATGTGAGGCCACCGTCTTCAGTCATATAAACTCCGCCGAATCTTTCAGACACATCTTCGTTAAGCGGCCAACAGGCAGCATACATTCTCTTTGGATTTGTCGGATCAAAATCAATATTAACAGGTCCGTTAACACCGGCCGGAAGATGAACCTGAGTCCAGCTTTCAGCGCCGTCTTCGGATTTGAATATCGTCCCATCAACAACGTCATTATTTTCCATTGCGCGAACATTTACAAGATAAAGTGTGCCATCAGGAAGCTGAGTTAGTTTCCAAGAATAAATATTCCTTCCTAAACCAACATTCTTTTCTGTCCAAATTTTGCCATCATCAACAGACTTGAATACACCCTGACCACATGCCGCGATATACAAAGTTCTGTTGTCGGCAGGACTGGCTGGGTCGAGAATAATATGTGTAGCCAAACATTTTTTTGGAAGTCCGCTGCTCGATGCTTTCCATTCTCCAACGCCGGTATCTGTTTTGCATACGCCGCCGATAAATCTTGGAGCTGTTTGCATCTTATCATCTTTAAAGACTTTTTCCCTTGGAAGGTCGTGGCACATTCCCCATACAGACCAGATGCGGTCTTTAACTTCAGGGTCAAACACAATCCAATAGCAGGAATTAACCCATTCCCAAGGAACTCCTGCAATACCTGATACCCATGACTTTCCAGCGTTGTGAGAATCAAGTATACCGATATCCGAATATGAAAATACAAGGTGATCCTTGTCAAGCGGATCAAAATACATTCCGTAACAAGTCGTAACTTCAAGGTTTCTGCCGGATATGGTTCCATCGGGATAATCAAAGCAATAGCACTGCTCCCATGTCTCACCGCCATTTGTTGTCATGTATACATCACCTTGTCCGGTGTATAGACAGACATCAGGATTTGTAGGATGTACCGAAAAAAACCATGGCGGAGTCATCCAATCTGTATCGTATTTTTCTTCCAGCCAACTTGTCTTCATGTTTTCAGGATATGTATCTCCGGTTTTCATAGACCATGTCCATGTTTCACCTGCATCTTCTGTTTTCATAATACCTTCGTAATTCATCTCAGGTTTAGGTTCCGGAAATATTTCAGGATGACGAAAAATAGAAATATATGCAGTCCGACAGTCGTTTTCGGCAACGCCAATATCTTTAAACCATCTTCTTTGACCATTGTCAGGGCCGCAAAAATCCGCATCCAGGCCGACCGAAAGCTCTTGCCATGTCTGACATGAGTCAGTTGATCGCATTACACCAGTAAGAATTTTACTCTGAGAATATTGGACTTCTGTTAACAAGAAAAATGTTGTCAGGCCGGTTTCTTTATTCACGCCGGCAGTTGCACTAACGATTCTTGAAACTCTTATATTGTCAGAATATCCATTTTCTGCCCTGGTTCTTTTTATGGTAATGGGATGCGCTATTCTTGGAGAAAGTGCCAGTTCTTCAAACATTCCAGACTTGCTGCTCCATTTGTACGCACCATCATTTGAAAAAGCAAAAACTTGTCTGTCATCAATTGGCGAATTTGGATCAACAAATATTTTTTTGAAAATATTTCCGCCAAGCTCACCTAAAGCTTTCCAAGAGATGCCCCAATCATCTGAGAAAAACAGTACTAGGTTATCGGCCTCATACCTAATCGAATCACCGGTTCCAACACCAATATATATATGTTCAGGTTGTTGTGGGTCAACACAGATTGCTTGGATTTTTCCGCCCGGCCAGTTGTCATCAGTAATAAAAAACTGAAGGGCTTCATCGCCGATAAATTTTTCGCTCTTAATTTTATTCTTATCAGGAAACACAAGATTCCATTCTTGGCCATTATCTGTTGAACGATACAATCCGCTTGAGCCTGCATATATGGTTCCTCGAGTTGAAGGATCAAAGCTTATTGCATCAACTCTTGATTTGAGGTTCAGTGTCTCCCAATTTTTCCCGCCGTCATAAGTAATGTAAGTTGCTGTCATGTCACATGTTATCATTGCTACGTTAGGGTCATGCGGGCTGACTGCAGGAGTAAACATAGTGCCACCGCCACCGGGTCCAAAGATTTCCCACCCGTTTCGCACATTAGTTTTATACGTCTCATTTCCAAGCATGATAATACCTCCAAATATAGTTTATTCATTGACAAAATTATATCACACTTTTTTGAACAGTGAAATAATTCAGTGGAATATTAAGTTGGAAAGTTTATTTTTTGACAGTCGGTTCTGCTTTATCAGGGGTCTCAGAACTAAACACTTCTCTAGCAGCCGGTTCTATCTTGACAACTTTCATTACGGGAGTATTGGTTTTGAATTCCTCCATAAAAGGAGATTCAGCATTGCTTTCGTTTTTAACTATGATTTCGGTTGCACTATCTTCTTCAATTACCGGTGCTGTAAAAGGTTGTTCCTTGAGACTGTAAATGAAAGGAACAATAATGGTAGATATATTCTTGTGTTTGCTCAAATTGCGCTCAATAAAATACGTAGTCTGATTATGCAAAATGTTATTATACCAATGCTCAGATACATATTTTAACATGATCAAAGAAATGTTTTCACCGGACTTAAGAGCCTTTTCTCTCTTCCACAAATAATCATTCATCGGTTTTAATATGTCGCGATAGGGAGTCTCAATTATTACCAATTCAATCGGGATATTATATTCCTTCCAGCTAACTCGCAATTCTTCTGCGTGGTGCGGATGGCGGCAAACATGGAGAGCAACAATATTGTTTGATATAGAATATGCAAAATTCAGCGCCTTGAGGAATGATTTGTCAATGTCGTGAACGAGAAGAACAGATTGGGTAGAAGACGTCGAATTTACATTATAATATGGTTTGAATTCTTGCAATTCCAGTTGTTTTTCAACAAATGTGTAGTGACGATTTATTAAATACATCATCATCATAATAATAGGTATTGTGATCGCCAAAATCCAAGCACCATCCATAAACTTTGAACCAAAAACGATAACTGAAACAACCAAAGTTACCAGAGCACCGATACCATTTATCCAGCATTTGTATTGCCAATTTTTTTCTCTGGTCTTGAACCACTTTTTAAACATGCCAAATTGTGCAAGTGTAAAAGAGACGAAAACTCCGACAGAATACAAAGGAATCAGTCGATGTGTGTCACTGTTAAATCCGACTATTAAAAGTGATGCAATAATGAAAATGAAGATAATTCCATTTGAAAAACTTAATTTGGTTCCTCGGGATGAAAATTGTTTAGGGACAAAACTGTCATGTGAAAGTATGTAAAGCAGCTGTGGTAACCCATTGTATGCGGTATTGGCAGCAAGAATAAGAATTAAAGAAGTGAAGACCTGTATTATAAAATACATAAAGCTTTGCCCGAATATTGCAGAAGAAATTTGG
>JANYKE010000216.1 GCA_025361685.1 Eubacteriales bacterium
CATACGAATTGGACAGGACACGGCGGTTCAACATCAGCATCAACTTACGTTGTATAATCAGCGTATAAATATTTTTGTGAAAGGAAATGATTAAAATGAAAATACCTTTTAATATTGATTTGAAGAACAAAGTCGTTGTCGTGACAGGCGGCGGTGGCGTGTTATGCGGAGCATTTGCGAAGGCGCTTGCGGAGTGTGGCGCTAAAGTTGCAATTCTTGATTTAAGGAAAGAGATGGCGGATAAAGTTGCGGCGGAGATTGTTGAAGCGGGAGGTACTGCAATAGGTGTTGAGGCAAATGTTTTAGAGCCTGAGAGTCTTGCTATGGCAAGAGCGACTGTCAACACTGAGCTAGGCGAATGCGACATTTTGATTAACGGAGCCGGCGGTAATCACCCGAAGGGCACCACGACCAAAGAATATTTGTTCAAAGAGGATTTGACCTCAAACGAAGATATCACAACATTTTTTGATCTCGACCCAAAAGGAATTGAATTTGTTTTCAATCTAAACTTTATAGGAACACTGCTCCCAACACAAGCATTTGCAAAAGACATGATAGATAAGGGAGCGGTCATAATCAATATTTCATCAATGAATGCATTCACACCACTCACCAAAATTCCCGCATACAGCGGAGCCAAAGCAGCAATCTCAAACTTCACACAGTGGCTTGCGGTTCACATGTCAAAAGTCAATATCAGAGTAAACGCAATCGCACCCGGATTTTTTATCACAGATCAAAATCGCGGAATGCTCATCCAGCCTGACGGTTCATTCTCGGAACGCGCACAAAAAATTATCAGCCAGACACCAATGGGGCGTTTCGGCGAAGACAGTGAACTTATCGGAACACTACTCTGGCTCGTAAGCAACGACGCATCAGGATTTGTAAACGGCACGGTAATTCCTGTAGACGGCGGTTTTTCGGCATACTCAGGAGTATAGAAATTTTTTTGGAGGCACGCATGCAAGATTTAATTTTAAAAGCTGAAGGAAGCGGAATCAGCAATGAACAGCTCTACGAGTCTTTGATAGATTCCCTTGGCGATAGCGTAGAAAGTCTAAATAAAGTTCTTCTCATTCCACCCGACTTAACAAGGATGCATTCGGGCGGTGGCAAAATAACCGCGATGCTTTATGATATTTTTATCAACGCAAAAAGTGATATGCAGATTGATATTATGCCCGCGCTCGGAACTCATGAAGCCATGTCAAAAGATGAATGCATAGAATTTTTCGGTCGTTCAATTCCAATGGATTGCATAATTGCACACGATTGGAAAAACGATATTACAAAAATTGGCGAAGTTCCCGCTGAGTTTGTTTCCAAAGTTTCCGAAGGACTTGTTAACAATGCGATTGCTGTTGAAGTCAACAAAAGAATCATGGACGATTCATATGACTTGATTATTTCAATCGGACAAGTCGTACCTCACGAAGTAGTAGGCA
The DNA here is from genome assembly GCA_025361685.1 of Eubacteriales bacterium. Taxonomy (GTDB): domain Bacteria; phylum Bacillota; class Clostridia; order JANYKE01; family JANYKE01; genus JANYKE01. The sequence continues at coordinate 1,452 of JANYKE010000216.1, forward strand.
TGGCCAACTACAGCAAAAATATTTTCGTCGGCTGCGGTGGCAACACCATGATTAATCAGTCTCACATGCTTGGTGCATTCTATGGAATGGAAAGAATAATGGGACGCGACTTCTCACCTGTCAGAAAAGTTTTGGATTATGCCGAAGAAAATTTCATAAACAAAATTCCGCTTACTTACATCTTAACAGTAACAACGGAAAAGGACTGTGCTGTCGAAATCCACGGGCTGTTTATCGGACGCAAGCGCAGCAACTTCGAAGAAGCGGTCGCACTCAGTCAAGAAAAAAATCTTAACTATGTTGACGAACCATTTGCCAAAGTCGTCGTGTATCTTGATGAGCGCGAATTCAAAAGCACATGGCTTGGCAACAAAGCAGTTTACAGAACGAAAATGGCAATGGCACATGACGGCGAGTTAATTATTCTCGCACCCGGTGTTCGCAAATTTGGTGAGGACGACAGGAACGACGAACTGATTAGAAAATACGGTTACGTCGGCCGCAAAAAAGTTCTCGAGATGTGCGCTGATACCGACAACAAAGATTACGATGACCTAAGAAGAAATCTCTCGGTCGCAGCACATCTTATTCATGGTTCATCAGACGGCAGGTTTTCGACAACATATGCTGTGGAAAAATTAACACGTGAAGAAGTCGAAGGAGCAAGTTTTATATATGCATCTCTCAATGAAATGTTAAAAATTTACAATCCGGCAAAACTCGAGGACGGATGGAACATACTCGAGAGCGGTGAAAAAATTTACTACATAAGTAATCCTGCACTGGGTCTATGGGCAACAAAGGAAGCTATTTTTGGGAAGGAGAACTAACATAATGAGTGGATGGAAAAATTTTTGCAAGTTAATTAATGAAGAAAGCACAATTGAAGAATTGAAAGCATTGGCCGAGGGGAAATCCGAAGAGTATGGTGTTTATGTTAACTCAATTCAAAATTGTGATCCCATTTGGTATTTTATTGCAAAAGTAGACGGTGAAAAATTTCTTATTGCTTATGCAGTTGAAGGTACGATGTGTGATTGTTATTGCGAACTCGACTGTGAGGAAATTGTTTTGGAAAGCGGCATAGCAAAGGTTTGCAAAACAGATACTGCTAACAGCAAAATAATCAGAAAAACTTTTGGATATACTAATCCAATAAGCCATAGAGGCGAATCAATTACAATGGGACTCGGAGACAGACTTGGACTTGCATCAGTCGGACATATAAAACTAATCAAGGACTACGATGTATTTCCTATCCTTGCTCAACAATCGATTCGCGAGCTGAACCTCACAGACAGAACTTATGACGACGTTTTGGCTTCAGCGGTTTGGGCTGTGTTTCAGGAAAACTATACCATGGGTTTCGGAGCAGATGGCGACCATCTCAAGACCAAAGAAGAAGTTCAGATGGCAATTGACTGCGGATTCACAATGATCACACTCGACTGTTCGGAATATATAAGGAACGATATCATCAATCTTTCCAACGCCGAAGTCGATAAACTATACGAAGAAGTTCCCAAAGAGAAAAGAACTGTGCTTGAAGAAAAATATCTTGTAAAAAAATCTGACTTGGTTGAGTTTGGCAAAGAAGAATTCAAGCGAGTTGTCCTCACATATCTCGATGCAATCGCACACACAATTGATGTTTACAACGAAGTAATTGGAAATTGCGGAAGACATATTGATTTTGAAATGTCAATAGATGAGACACTCACATCAACTTCACCCGCATCACATTTCTTTGTTGCTAAGGAGCTTCTCGATGCCAAGGTAAATGTTGCAAGTCTGGCACCAAGATTCTGCGGCGAATTCCAGAAGGGTGTCGATTACAGAGGCGACATTAATCAGTTTACCGAAGAGTTTGAAACACATTGCAAAATTGCAAAAGAACTTGGTTACAAAATCAGCGTCCACTCCGGCAGCGACAAATTTAAAGTGTTTCCAATTGTCGGCGAATTGACAGAAGGCAAATATCATATTAAGACTGCCGGAACAAATTGGCTCGAAGCGGTTCGCGTAATAGCAAAAGAAGAACCCGCACTATACAGAGAAATGCATAAGTATGCAATAGCTAATCTTGACGAAGCCAAGAAATATTATCACATCAGTGCCGATCCTTCCACCATCCCTAACGTTGACGACTTAACAGATGTCGAGCTCCCCGAACTTATGAATGTTGACGATTCAAGACA
>JANYKE010000222.1 GCA_025361685.1 Eubacteriales bacterium
TATACCTGCCGTCCATCTTTATTCTTTTGAAAATACAGGAACAAAAGACGAATTTATTTGCACGATTTGCAATTCGAATATTGAGTCTCAGGCTGAAACTGCAATTCTGTTTCGAAACAAGTATTATGCTTTCAACCTCATACTTAAGCTTTTAAAAAACAATATACCTTTTTATATTCGAGAACCGTTTCTGCTATTTGATGTTTCACCGGTCAAAGAGATACACTCTTATCTGAACTGTGTCAGTGGAACTGAGAACAAAGAATATATCGAAATAATGCTAAGGCACATCTTAACTTTTATTTCTGACGTCAACGTAAAATCGATTTGTCAAAAAATATGCTCGGGTTATCCTTTTGAAATTGCCGCGCAAATTGAAATTGATTCGCTGCCGCCTGAAATGCAATTCAAAAAGAAGCTTTGGTCGAAATCATTAGAAAAATATTGCAGCATAAAAAATAATTTCCCGAAAATTAATTCACTCAAAGAAATCATTGCAGCTATTGTAGATGTATTAAATATTGAAAAAGAAACTTTGCCCGAAGAAAAATCTGATGCGTACGAAGCATATCTTTTTTCTCTGTCCAATTGCGAAACGCTTTTCGAACTGAACAAAGCGCTCATGTATGTTCCGAAAAATGATGAGAAAAAACATTTGGTTTCGCTCTACACAATTCACTCTTCAAAAGGCAAAGAGTTTGATACAGTAATTTTAACCGGCATGGAAGAAAATGTTCTGCCCTCATCGCGAGTCAACTCACTTGACACGCTTGAAGAAGAGCGCAGAGTTTGCTACGTTGGAATGACACGCGCAATATCCCGGCTGATAATGATACACAGCCGGGATATTAATAAGGAATCAAGATTTTTTATTGAAGCCGCTAATTCGCTTCAGCCTATTTAACTTTAATGCCTTTAACCTGAATATCAAAGACAACAATATTTAGTGCTGTAAACTTATCAACTGTATAAACAACATTTTCTTTGAAATCATCCAGAAGCTGTCTGATTTTATATCCGTACTCAACAATGAGATCAAGATCGATATACAATCCTGACGGAGTATTTTTTACATTAAATCTTGACACGCTCTCAATGCCCTCGATATCGCGCGAAACGCGTTCAACAATTTGAAACACAGTGTAGTCGGATATTGTATATTTGCCAAAGTAGCTGAAGGTCGGTCGGATAACAGTCTTTTCAACAAAACCTCCTGACGGCATCTTGTTATTTCTTTTGAAAATTCTCAGCGGATCCAGGAAATAGCCGGAAAATTCCCTTTTGACTTCCAAAGTTGGGACAGGAATAACGTGTTTGCCATAATCTCTGCGCATAGTTACTGCGGTTTGAATTTCCTCGCCGGTTGCAACATCTTCAATATATATCCTTTCGGAGATAGGCGGAAGTTCAAGATTCTTTGCAATTGTATCAACCATGTGGTCGGAAGTGCCAAGAATCAAAATGGATTCGGGCTTCGACTTAACAATTGCTTCTCGAACCTGTTGAGTCTGGAAACTCTTCAGAAATAGTGCACGCTTGACAGAGGCAATTTTAGTTTGTTCGGATTTTGCGGATTTGCCTGCAACAACTGTATTACCCATTATTAGCAGTCCGTCATCAATAACATATTTAATTTCTCTTTCTCCCGCAACGAATATTGCTCTGTAACTCTTGCCTGTTCCGGTAGAACCAATAAAACCGTATGTTTTCAATGAGTCAGCCCCCTAATATATTCATCAATTGACTTTGCTGCATTTCTGCCGGCTCCCATTGCAAGAATAACTGTTGCGGCACCTGTTACAATATCACCGCCGGCAAATACGCCTTCCTTACTTGTAATCCCGGTGTTCTCATCTGCAACAATGCATCCCCACTTGTTGGTTTCAAGATCAGGTGTACTGTTTTTTATCAGAGGATTTGGAGACTGACCAATTGCAATTACAACACTATCCATTGGAATCACATATTCCGAACCTTTAATCACGACAGGTCTTCTTCTGCCGGAATCATCAGGCTCGCCCAATTCCATTTTAACACACTTTATTCCGCCTACCCATCCGTTACCATCGTCTTCAATACTAATCGGATTTGTAAGGGTATGGAAAATAATTCCTTCCTCTTTGGCGTGTTCTACCTCCTCTATTCGTGCCGGCATTTCTGTCTCTGACCTGCGATAAATTATATATACCTCTTCAGCGCCCATTCTCTTAGCGCATCGAGCCGCATCCATAGCAACATTTCCGCCGCCAACAATTGCGACTCTCCGTCCAATAAATACAGGTGTATCATTGTGGTCAGGGTCATAGGCTTTCATAAGATTTATTCTGGTCAAAAATTCATTTGCCGAAAATGTTCCGTTTAAATTTTCTCCCGGTATGTTCATAAAACTCGGAAGCCCGGCTCCCGTTCCGACAAATACAGCCTTGTATCCCTCGTTGAAAAGCTCATCGATCGAAACTACTTTCCCAACGACCATGTTCATCTCAATTTTAACACCAAGTTTTTTAATCTCGTTAATTTCTTTTTGCACAATTTCTTTTGGCAGTCTGAACTCAGGTATTCCGTACACAAGAACTCCGCCCGCTACATGAAAGGCTTCAAAAATCGTGACATCATATCCCATCTTGGCCAATTCACCCGAGCATGCCAACGATGCCGGTCCCGAACCAATTATGGCAACCTTTGCTTTGCTGTTGTTTATATCATGATTCTCTTCAATGTTTTTCATCGCCCAATCGGCAACATATCTTTCAAGTCTTCCGATTGCAACCGGCTCGCCCTTTATTCCTCTCAAGCATAATTGTTCGCACTGAGTTTCCTGAGGACACACACGTCCGCAAATTGCCGGAAGCGAATTTGTTTCCTTAACTTTGTAAAATGCCTTTTCGATTTCGCCCTGTTCAATAAGCGAAATGAATTCCGGAATATCAACACAGACCGGGCAACCTGCCACGCATGGCTTGTTCTTGCATTTCAGGCACCTTGCAGCCTCCTCTTTCGCCATTTCATCTGTGTATCCAAGCGCAACCTCTTTGAAATTGGTATTTCTTACCGAGGCTTCCGACTGTGGCATCGGGACTTTCTCTAATGACATGTTAGGCATCATTCTCCTCCTTGCCAAGCTTGCAAATATGCTCAACTTTATCGTTATGTTTTGCCTCGTAACCTTTGTAAATCATCTGACGTTTTATCGCTTCATCAAAATCAACCAAATGTCCGTCAAACTCAGGACCGTCAACACATGCAAATTTAGTTTCGCCTCCGACAGTTATCCTGCAGCCTCCGCACATTCCCGTTCCGTCGACCATAATCGGATTCATGCTGACGATGGTCTTTATGCCATGTTCCTTTGTCATATTGCATACCGCACGCATCATTGCGAGCGGACCGATTGCGATTACCATGTCATAAACATTTCCGGCTTCTATGAGATCTTTGAGAACGTCGGTTACAAATCCTTTTGTTCCACGCGAGCCATCTTCGGTTGCAACAAAAACTTCACTGCTTACCAATCGAATTTCATCCTCGAGAATTATTAAGTCGCTGTTTCTGTATCCGATAATAGCGTGTACTTCGGTTCCGTTGTCGTGCAAATATTTAGCCTGCGGGTAAGCAATCGCTGTTCCAAGTCCGCCTCCAATTACACATACTTTTTTGTATCCGTCGAGGTGAGATGGTTTGCCGAGAGGACCGGCAAGCGCATAGACCAAGTCCCCTTCGTTTAAACATCCTAGGAGCTTTGTGCTCGCTCCTATTTCTTGAAAAATGATTTTAACTGTGCCCTCGTTTTGGTCACATTCAGCAACAGTAAATGGTATTCTCTCGCCACCTTCTTTAACAATCACAATTACAAACTGTCCGGGTCTTGCTTTTGCCGCGATTCGTGGAGCGCAGATATCCATAGAAACTATATTGTTTATCAGCCTTTTTTTCTTGATAATTGTATACATTCGTACCTCCAAAATATTTATGCTATGCTTTAGAATTTATGCTAAGCTTGAAAGCAAAATTTTGCACATCTCTGCGCGGCTGATGTCGTTTCTCGGTTTAAATGTTTTGGCTCCGCCGCCATCTTGATATCCGCTTATTACGCCGAGCTGGTAATACTTTGCAACTGCAGGGGCGGCATAGTCAGCAATTTGGTTATTGTCTGCGAATACAGATAGGATATCTCTGGCCTGTTCCAATGTGGGCAGATTGGCTTGTACTGCAGAGCCGCGCGCCATCATTGTTGCGACATCTTGTCGCGAAATGTTTTGATTTATACCATAGGTTCCATCTCCCTTGCCAAATGCCAGCCCACTTTTCTGGAGTGATCCTACGTACGGTATATACCAGGCTCCGGCTATACAATCAGTGAAGTCTGTTGTCGCCGCTGGGTCAAATATGTTATATGCAACAGCAAGTATCTTGGCAAATTCTTGACGCAGGAGCATCCCATCCGGCCTGAATTCGTACAGGCCGCCGCCGGTGCTGTAACCGGTTACGATGCCGGCTTGGGCGAGTTGGATTATGTACGATGCTGCCCAGTGATCCGAGATGTCGGTGAAGGACGGTGCCGGAGCAAAAGTTGGGGTCGGTGTCACGGTTGGGGTTGGGGTTGGAGTCGGGGTCTCACCTGTGTTGGTTGGAGTTGGTGTAGGAGTCAGTGTTGGAGTAGGGGTAGGTGTTGGGGTTTCAGGAGTTGGGGTCGGAGTAGGTGTTACGGTATGTGTCGGGGTCGGGGTTGGAGTTGGCGTCAAGGTTGGGGTAGGTGAAGGTGAAGAAGTTAATGTTGGTGTTGGTGTTGGGGTTGGGGTTGGGGT
>JANYKE010000232.1 GCA_025361685.1 Eubacteriales bacterium
CTGCGTTGCAGTTGTGCCATATTCAATTGCACCGATGTCAGGCTTGCCAACTGAAGTAGAAAGATTGACTGCATCAAAAGCCGCAAATGAAATGTTTCTGTCAAGAGTAAGAATATTATTGGCATAATCAATGCCTGTTACAATTGCGGTTGATCCGCCGACCTTGATTTCATCACCGGCGATACTCAAAGATGCAATTCCCTTGTTGAAGAATAAAGCATCATCAACACTAACACTGTTTGTATTTGTTCCTGATACAAGTGTCATTGCCAAGTTTCTTCCTGCGTCAATGGCAGGAGAACCAGCTTGAAGTCTAAAGTCATTGTTGAATTCATCAACAAACATTGGATTCTTTTCAATATTTGCATTTACAAATGTATTATATGTTGGATTACTTTGAATCTGACTTACTGTAAATTGCGATCCGCCATTAAATGCATTGGCATATCCGATGAAATTATCACTGTATGCGTTGAAAAGGTCGCCATGCATTACTATATTATTGTTAACATAGTTGTCCTTTGTTATCGTTGCTGCTCCATCAAGATAAAGAACCTCAGCGCTTGTTCCGGAGTTTGTATTGTTTACTCCGTTTTTATAAAAGATATTGTTGTAAACTTTGTTGCCTGAACACACGCTTCCCTGTCTTTCTGAAAAGTCAATGCCTGCGCCGCCATTTCCGTAAATAACATTATTATATAGTCTGTTATCCTTCGAATCCTGAATTGTATAAGGAATATTAGTTGCTGCAAACCCGTACATACATACGCTTGAATCAAAGTTGCTTGAATTACCGACGCTGCTTGCTGATGCTGTCTTATTCAAAGCATAATTGGTAACTCCGGCAGTATCATAAACCGCAAATTCAGCTAGCCCAACATTTGCGCCGGTGGCTGCTGTTCCTAAAAGTTTAACATACCTTGCCGAAACAGTGGTATCAAAAGTTAGAGTATATGTGGCACTTCCATCTGTTTTAGTAGAACCGGTTACCCAATCAATACCATTAACTGAAGTCGAAACATTAAATGAAGTGTAGTAAGGCGAAGCCGGTTTGTATGTGAATTTAATTGTCTTGATATCAATTGTACTTCCTAGATTAACTGCAATGTAATCACCCGCGACATTTTTTGGAACCCACACTGACGTTAAACTGCCGTCAAATGCATATTTTGGCAAAGAATTTCTGTTGCCGGCTTTTGAATAATTAAAATAGTTTCTTCTTACAATATTTCTCTGGCTTGCCATCTGTAAAGAATTTTTTCTGAATGAAAGCATCTGCTCACCGCTGCGTGTAACGGTGTTATCCTCAAGTACATTGTACATTCCATTAACAGCAACCGTAATTCCGCCGCCCCATATTGCCTCAACGTAATTGCCTTTGACAATATTGCTGTTGCATGCAAGATCTGTCATAGGATATGCGTGAAGTGATAAAGAGTAATGACCATTTCTTGTAAAGAAATTATCAGCTATATAACATTCATTGGAGCCTTGGAACGTAACGCCGTCTCCGGCACCTTGTCCGTCAAGATCGCCACCGTTTGAATCGAAGGAACAGTTAATAAGAGAACAGTATTTTGACAACTCGACAGCCATAAAGCTGCCATTCATCGCAACACCGGCTTTATTTCTTGTAATCGCATTATAAAATGTACAGTCTTTTATCGTAACATTTTTTGCGTTTGAAATTTGGGTCATAACTTGTTGTACTTTATTGGTAAAAGTAATTCCGCTAATTTCAAGGTAAAATGCGCCGCCGACATACATCTGGCGATACTCATTGCCTTCGCCGGTAATAATTACAGATTCGCCGAGTGCAGCTTTTACTATCGTCGGTTTGTCTGCAGTTGATCTCTGCGATAACCACAAAGCATCGTCAGGGCCGTACACACCGCCTCCAATAATAAGCGTCTCGCCCGGAAGTAAAGCTTTTGAACTTTTGAGAAGTGTTCTGTATGGGTTAGCTTGAGAACCGTCACCTGTCGTGTCATTACCTGCTACTGATACATGTTTTGTATCAGTAATTACCGGGGGTAACGGTATTGAAGATGCCGATGCAACTGTTAAGCCTGCAAAACTTGATAAAATCATAAAACAAACCATTGGAATCATTATGACTTTCTTAAATTTCTGTTTCATTTGTTTCCTCCCTAAACTTCATTTTACATCATATATTTGTAGCAATGTAATTATATCACTTGTTTATTACCATTTCAAGCAGAACGCGCTATTATTGAAAATATTGAAAATAAGTTTCTTTTCTGAAAAAAAGTGTTGACATTAAAGAGATTCGTACATATAATTACAACTGAGTTTATTTTTAAGGAGGTAGGACAAATGGCTAATTTGAACAAGGCTAATCTCGTGGATTCAATTGCAAAGGCTGCAGCACTTTCAAAGAAAGATGCAGAAACTGCTTTGAATGCAACAATCGATTCAATTAAGGCTGCTTTGAAAAAGGGCGACAAGGTTGTATTGGTTGGATTCGGAACATTTGAGGTTAGAAAAAGAGCTGCCAGAAAAGGGAGAAATCCTCAGACTGGTGCAGCAATCGACATCAAAGCTTCAAAGGCACCGGCTTTCAAAGCCGGCAAAGCATTGAAAGATGCTGTAAACTAATTTTTATTTTTTAACAAAAGACCCCTTCACATTAATGCGAAGGGGTCTTTTACTTTTACTGAAATGTTGATTTTGCATCCAACGCCTTAACTGCAATAGCTTTAATGAA
>JANYKE010000006.1 GCA_025361685.1 Eubacteriales bacterium
GTGCCGTTGGCGGAAGTTCGTTAAAGACTGCAGTTGAAGCTGCCGAAGAAGCAATGGCATCGGAAGTGTATGCAAGCGCAGCGGTTGACATATTATCGGAACAATAGTAAACTGATTGGGTGCGATTTTTGCACAAACGGAGGTTAATGTAATGAAGGATGATGACATTCCCAAACTGCTTGACAATCAAAAGAAAGTTGTCGGAATGAATCAGGCAAGAAAGGCAATTGAAAATGGAGAAGCACAGGTCACACTGTTGGCAGCCGATGCAGAATTTAGAATAATTGCAGAAGTCAGAGAGATGTGCGAGAAGTACAATTGTAAATTACAAATGTATCCATCTATGAAAGAACTTGGAAAGGATGCAGGAATAAATGTAGGAGCGTCAATTGTTGCAGTATTGAAATAAGAGATGCTAAATTTAAAAGAAGGAGGTGAAAAAAAGAATGCCAACGTTTAATCAATTGGTAAAACAGGGTAGAAAGTCATCAATTTACAAGTCAGGCGCGCCGGCTTTGCAAGTAGGATTTAATATTAAGAAGAAGAAGACACTTGCGATGAGTGCTCCGCAAAAGCGAGGAGTATGCACTGTTGTTAAGACTGCTACACCGAAAAAGCCGAACTCAGCCCTTAGAAAAGTTGCCAGAGTACGTCTTACAAACGGAATGGAAGTTACATCATATATTCCGGGTATCGGACATAATCTGCAAGAGCATAGTGTTGTTCTGATCAGGGGCGGAAGAGTAAAAGATTTGCCAGGTTGCAGATATCATATCGTAAGAGGAACACTCGATACGACAGGTGTTGCAAAAAGAATGCAAAGCAGATCAAAATACGGCGCCAAAAAACCGAAAAAAGCTTAACAACAAAGAAGTGCTTAGTGCGTTGTTTATATATTAAGCACAGACGACAGCAATTATTGCTGCAAGCAATAACAATGATTGCTACGAGTACCTGAGATGATTATGTCATTTCACTAATTATTAAGGAGGGAAGAAAAGTGCCAAGAAAAGGTTTTATAGCTAAGAGAGATATTTTGCCTGATCCGCTATATAAGAGTAAGATTGTTACTAAACTTATTAACAACATTATGCAGGACGGCAAAAAAGGAACTGCTCAGAAAATTTGCTATGGTGCATTTGATATTATTAAAGCTAAAATTGGGCGCGAGCCTTTGGAAGCTTTCGAAGAAGCAATGAATAATATCATGCCGGTGCTTGAAGTTAAAGCAAGAAGAGTCGGCGGTTCAACATATCAGGTTCCGATAGAAGTTAGACCCGAGAGGCGTCAGACTTTGGGCTTGAGATGGATAGTAAAATATGCAAAAGCGCGCAACGAAAAGACGATGAAAGAAAGAATGGCCAACGAGATTATGGATGCGCTCAATAATGCAGGAGCAAGTGTTAAGAAAAAAGAAGACATGCATAAAATGGCTGAAGCAAACAGAGCTTTCGCACATTACAAATGGTAATTGCAATTAAAATACTGAGGAGGACATTATGCCCGAAGGTGGCTTACAGAATTTAAGAAACATAGGTATTATGGCTCATATTGATGCCGGAAAGACCACCACTACCGAACGTATATTATTTTATACGGGAAGGATTCATAAGATTGGCGAAGTGCACGAAGGTGCTGCCACGATGGACTGGATGGAACAGGAACAGGAACGTGGAATTACTATTACATCAGCTGCAACAACAGCACACTGGAAAGGCACAACTATCAATATAATTGATACGCCCGGACACGTTGACTTTACGGTCGAAGTTGAGCGCTCGCTTAGAGTACTCGACGGATCTGTAACTGTTTTCTGTGCAAAGGGTGGAGTTGAGCCGCAATCCGAAACAGTCTGGAGACAGGCTGATAAGTACGGAGTACCCAGAATGGCTTATGTCAATAAGATGGACATAATGGGCGCGGATTTTTACAATGTTGTTGGTATGATTAAATCGAGACTTCAGGCTAATCCGGTGCCGATTCAACTTCCGATAGGTGAGGAAGAAAGATTTATCGGACTTATTGATCTTCTTGAGATGAAAGCGCACATGTACCATACTGATTTAGAACATGATTTTGATATCATAGACATACCTGAAGATTTGAAAGAGAAAGCTGAGCAATATAGAGCAGCACTCATTGAAGCTGTTGCTGAATATGATGATGACGTAATGGAAAAATATCTTGAGGGTAAAGAAATCAGCATTGAGGAATTAAAGAAATGCATTAGAAAAGGAACTATCGCTGTTAAAGTGATTCCGGTTATCTGTGGTTCTTCATATAAGAATAAGGGTGTTACGGAAATGCTTGATGCAGTTGTTGACTATCTTCCTTCACCACTGGACATCCCACCTATGAAAGGTGTTATTCCGGGAACCGAAGAAGAAACTGTAAGACCGGCTTCGGAAGATGAACCTTTTGCAGCATTAGTGTTTAAAGTTATGGCAGATCCATTTGTCGGCAAGCTTTGTTTCTTCAGAGTTTATTCCGGAAAGTTGAATACCGGATCATATGTTTATAATTCCATTAAAGGAAGAAAAGAACGTATGAGCAGAATACTTCAAATGCATGCCAACTCAAGAGAAGAAATGTCCACAGTTGTTGCCGGAGATATTGCTGCCGCAGTTGGACTGAAAGACACCGTCACCGGTGATACGATTTGCTTCGAAGGAGCCCCGATCATTTTGGAGAATATAGATTTTCCTGAGCCGGTTATTTCGGTTGCAATCGAACCAAAGACCAAAGCCGGTCATGACAAGATGGGAATTGCGTTACAGAAACTTGCCGAAGAAGATCCGACTTTCAGGACTTACACCGATGTAGATACAGGACAGACCATCATTTCAGGAATGGGAGAATTACATCTTGAGATAATTGTTGACAGAATGATGCGTGAATTCAAAGTTGAAGCCAATGTCGGAGCACCTCAGGTTGCATACAAAGAAACAATTCGCAAACCTGTTAAGGTTGAAGGAAAGTTTATCCGTCAGTCCGGCGGACACGGTCAGTATGGTCATTGCGTTATTGAACTTGAACCACAACCGGGCCTTGGCTATGAATTCGTTAACAAGATTGTTGGAGGAGCAATTCCAAAAGAATATATTAATCCAATTAATCAGGGGGTCCAGGACGCGATGAACAATGGAGTGCTCGGCGGATACCAGGTCGTTGATGTAAAAGTTACTTTAGTTGATGGTTCATATCATGATGTCGATTCTTCTGAAATGGCATACAAGATTGCCGGTTCAATGGCATTCAAAGATGGATGCAAGAAGGCTAATCCAGTGTTGCTTGAACCTATCATGAAAGTTGATGTGCTTGTTCCGGAAGATTACATGGGTGACGTAATAGGAGATCTGAATTCACGAAGAGGTAGAATAGAAGGCATGGATTCTCTGCAAGGCGCACAAAATATCAAAGCTAAGGTTCCGCTATCCGAAATGTTTGGATACTCAACTACTCTTCGTTCGAGAACACAGGGTAGAGGAGTATATGTGATGCAAATCAGTCACTTCGAAGAAGTGCCAAAGAACATTCAAGAAAAACTTACCGGAGCAAAGAAAGACATTTAATATATTTTTTGTGTAAAGGTATTGATTTTTTCCGAAATTACTGTATCATATACGTTGTACACGCAAAAAAAAGTTTGTTAAAATGAAAATTCATTTTTTAATTTAAGAAGGAGGATTTACTGAAATGGCAAAAGCTAAATTTGAAAGAACGAAACCGCATGTTAATATTGGAACGATTGGTCACGTTGACCATGGCAAGACTTCACTGACAGCAGCAATCACAAAGGTTCTTGGTTTCGACGGGAATGCTAAATACACTTCATATGATGACATCGATAAGGCCCCTGAAGAAAGAGAAAGAGGAATTACAATTAATACAGCTCACGTTGAGTATGAGACAGATGCAAGACATTATGCACACGTTGACTGCCCGGGACATGCCGATTATGTTAAGAACATGATCACAGGTGCTGCTCAGATGGATGGCGCTATACTTGTTGTTTCAGCTGCTGACGGCCCTATGCCTCAGACAAGAGAGCACATACTTCTAGCCGGACAGGTTGGAGTTCCTTATATTGTTGTTTTTCTAAACAAGTGTGATCAGGTTGATGATGAAGAATTAATTGAACTCGTTGAAATGGAACTCAGAGAGCTCCTTTCAAGTTATGAATTCCCGGGAGATGATATTCCTATTATCAGAGGTTCAGCTCTTGATGCATTGGAGTCAACTTCTACAGATAAGAATTCTCCGGAGTATCTTCCTATTACAGAACTAATGAAGGCAGTTGATGAATATATTCCAACTCCTAAGAGAGATACTGAGAAACCTTTCCTTATGCCTGTTGAAGATGTATTTTCAATTTCAGGTCGTGGAACTGTTGCAACAGGCAGAGTCGAAAGTGGAACTGTTAAAACTGGCGACGAAGTTGAAATCATTGGTATCAAAGAGACAAGAAAAACTGTTGTTACAGGTATAGAAATGTTCAGAAAGATTCTTGACTATGCTGAAGCAGGCGAGAACATCGGCGCACTTCTTCGTGGTGTTGACAGAAAAGAAATCGAAAGAGGACAGGTTCTTGCTAAGCCGGGTTCAATTAAGCCTCATACACATTTCAAGGGTCAAGTTTATGTTCTTACACAGGCTGAGGGCGGAAGACATAAGCCTTTCTTCCCTGGATACAGACCACAGTTTTATTTCAGAACAACTGACGTTACAGGCGTAATCGAGATCGAACAAGAAATGGTAATGCCTGGTGACCACGTTGTTATGGAGATCAAACTCATCACTCCAATCGCTATGGATATCGGACTTAAGTTTGCTATTCGTGAAGGCGGAAGAACTGTGGGAGCCGGAGTTGTTACAGAAGTAATCAGTAGCGGCAAGTAATACCAGCGAGCGCTTCGTAAGCAGCACACATTTACAAAATAATATTATGAGCCGAGGGAAAATCCTCGGCTTATTTTGTTTGGTTCGCTCAACACTTGATGTAAACAATTTGTAAATTCTGCAATAGCCTGTTTTATTTCTCATTTCGTTAATGTATTATTTAAATATAATTTTCTGAAAACACCAACTTTTTATCTTTTCCATTTGTTATATAGATAGTAAGATTGTTGGAAAAGAGGAGCGAAATCTATGAAAAGAATACGTGTGTTTATTATTTTGATCTTGGTCATATTTTCATTTAGTGCGTGCAATAAAAATACCAATTTAGCAGGCGATGATTCAGTAAATGTTATCAGTCCCGTTTATCCAAAGAGCATTGCATTCGATGACAATACAGGCAAAAAGAATCTTGAAAATAATAATTCACTCGACAATAATTTTGTTAGGTCAATTAATTATTTTACAAGTAATTCAACTTCAAAAATTCTGAGTGATCAATCAAATAATGTATGCTATTCTCCCGTTAGCCTTTATTTTGCATTATCACTTGCGGCGAGTGGTGCAAATGGGGAAACGCAAAGTCAAATGTTTAGCGTTCTGGGACTTGCTCAAAATGATAAAAATTATCTAGATACACAGATAAGTTCATTATATAGACTTTTATATTTGGACAACGATATAGGCAAGCTAAAAATTGCAAATTCACTTTGGATGTCAAAAGGACAAAGTTTTAAAAAAGACTACATAAAAGCTGCAACGGAAAATTTTTATTCCTCGCTGTACAATGTTGATTTTAATAATAAAAACACAGCAGAACAAATGAGCAGATGGATTTCAGACAATACCAGCGGAATCCTATCACCCAAAATTCAACTTGATCAAAATCAAATCATGTCAATTTTTAACACCATATATTTCAAGGATGAGTGGCTTGATTTATTTGATAATACAAAAACAAAAAAGGATGTATTCAACTTATCAAATGGCACAAAAACAGATTGCGATTTTATGAATACAATTTACAACTCCCATAGTTATACTAAGGGTGATGGATTTATTAGTTCATCACTTTATTTGAAAAATGATGAAACCATGACTTTTGTTTTACCTGATAAGGGAAAAAACATTAATGATTTAGTTTCATCTTCTGAAAAAGTTGATTCAATTTTATTGTCAAAAAATGATTCGTGTAGAGAGGTTATTTTTAAAATTCCAAAATTCTCTTTAGGAAGTGACCTAGAACTAAAAAGCTACCTTCAACTTTTAGGTATGAGAGCTGCATTTGACAAAAATGCAGATTTCACCGGAATCACAGATGGAATTGCTTTTATTTCTGGAATCAAACAGCAATCTAAAATATCAATTGATGAAAAGGGTGTTGAAGCAGCAGCTTTTACACAGATACTTTATGCCGGCTCTGCACCGCCGAACAGCAATATTGCTGAAATAATTTTAGACAGACCATTTATGTATTTTATTAAATCTGCAAACGGAACAGTACTTTTTGTTGGTATCGTTAATAATCCGGTCCAATAAAATACTGTTTAAAATATATGAGTTCATACTCTGGTTTGCATAAATAATTAGAAATAAACGGGAGCAAAGATATAGATAGAACACACTTGAGAAAGAAATGGGGGTGGACATAATTATGAAGAAAAAAATAATTATTATTGCTAGCGTGATTTTTATTTTAGTAGTTGGAAGTGCTTTTTCGGTTACACGGTTTGAGCATTTTAGGGATAATGATATTACAGAAAAATATTCTGCAAACAAAATTGAATCGGATTATTTTACATATAAAAATCTTGATGAACTTATTGAAAAGTCAGATGTAATAGTGATAGGAGAGGTGACGCAGAATTTTCTTGATGTAAAGCCAGTCGTAAAATATAACGACAAAATTGATCCGCAGTATGGGAAAATACTTGAATATTTTTATACAACGCGCACAATCAAGATTGATAAATTAATTAAAGGAAGCGAACAGTCAATAATTTTTGCAGAGGATGCGGCACTAATAAG
>JANYKE010000217.1 GCA_025361685.1 Eubacteriales bacterium
TACACACCTTATGTCGGTTCGCTTCAAACCGAAGGATTAACAAGCGGTAAGGGCGATGGAACATATGGCGTGGGCGAGAATATGGCAAGACAGGATACGGCAACGATGCTTTCAAGGGCAATGGTTAAGTATCAAGCAATAATATTGCCGGGTGTAGCAACTGCAGATATAGTTGTTGCAGACTTTGCAGATGTAGCAGACATGGCAGTATATGCAAAACAACCTGTTGCATTCTTCATTAGCGCAGGAATTATTAAAGGATATGAGACTCCTGCCGGAAGCGGAATATTCAACTTCAGACCTAGAGCAAATATTACAAGAGCAGAAATCAGCAAAATTATGAATATGTCACTTGAATATGTTGCGCCAACTCCGACACCAACACCTGTTGCAACGCCAATACCAACCCCAACCCCGACAGCAACACCAACAGCAACACCAACCCCAACCCCAACCCCAACGCCAACACCGACACTAAAGCCAACCCCGACACCGACACCGACACCGACACCAATATCAACCCCGACACCGACACCGACACCAATATCAACGCCTACACCTACACCGGCACTTCCGGCTCAAGCAAATAAAATTTCATTCATAGGTGGAGACATAACGATTACCGACGATTCCGCACGTGAATACTATTTCGACAGAGGACCCGTTCCGGATCAGAACCCTTCTATAAATTTGGTCGATGGCATTGTCGACAAGACATCGAATTTCGAAACGACAGGCATTACTTCATACAGTATTGATTTGGGCAGTTCAAAATCAGTTCAATCTATTGGTGTTGCAGGCGGCAAACAAAATTTGCAGCAGACATATTTTAGAGTGTATCTATCGACTGATAGAACAAATTGGACTGAAGCCGGCAAAGATTTTAGTGCAGCAAACATTTTCGGTGGAACAAATGTGGCTACATCAGGAGTGAAGGAAATTGGTTATGTATTGCGTAATCTTAACAAGCCTCACCTAGACAAACTGATTCAATCAAGTCAGCCTGTCGGAGGAACTTATCTTACGCAGCCGCCCGGATATTATAATAATCAACTTACCGATCCCGGCAGTGACACACCAATAAATGTATCAGCATTTGCAACAACAAAAGTTTTAGGAGAAGGAGATTACTCAACAAATTATGTCATTTTCAATTCAACAAAAACAGCAAGATATATTAAGGTTGAGAGTTATGGAAACGACACGACCGCTCATTCATTTTCTGACTTTGCAGAACTTTCGATTTATTCTGATCAGGTTGTTCCCGCTCCCGAAATGCAGCAAGTACAATTCAAGGTTGCTACACTTTACACGCAGCCAAGAACAGGCACAAAGGCAGGAAATCTAGCTGTAATAACCGCATTGGTTGACAGCACAGTAACAAATTGTAAAAAAGATGCCGATGGCAAAGGCCCTGATTTCATGGTGCTTGCTGAAGCAATTTATGGAAGAGGGAGTTCCGGAGCAGAAAAATATGAGGCACCAAACGGACCTTACACACAGGCAATGCAAGCGAAAGCAATTCAATATAATTGTTACATTGCATTCACTTATGCCGAGCAACGCGTAACCGGAATTTTTAATACGACAAAGATTGTTAATAGACAGGGCGTAATTATCGGATCATATGACAAGATCTATCCGGCTGTATCTGACGGTGAGATAGCAACAGTAACTCGCGGCTCAAAAGCTAAGAGCAATCTTATTCCTATCGACACTGAATTTGGAAAAATAGGAATGATTATTTGTAAAGATGCCGATTCGATTATGTATCGTTATGACGAGGGTACACCAACAAGTGAGCTTGCTACACTTCTTAAAGCACGCGGTGCAGATATAATCATTCTTGGTGAAATTGGTAACTATACCGCTGACCTCGCATTAACATGTAAGAAGTATGGTGTGGTGGGAATAGTTTCCGGTCAGGATTCCGGCGGTGCAACTCCTGGATTGGACTACACAAAGTTTAAGACCTGCTGCATAATAAACCAACAAGGGGACATGCTTGCGGGCTATAATGCCCCGTCGCAAAATGCTCTTGGATATGCAAGTTCAATTGTAACAGTTAACATACCAAAAAAATAATCGTATTATAATTTATTATAACAATTATGTAGGGGTTGCATTTATGTAACCCCTACAATTATAAAAGGGAATTTACATGACATATCAAAATGATTTCAAAAAAATCAGAATAGATGAAGTGGTTAAGGAAAGTATTGCCGAGGAGTGCGGCATTATGCCCGGAGATTTTTTGATTTCTATTAACGGCGAAAAAATAATTGATGTATTTGATTATCAGTTTCTGTTGGCGTGTGAAAATTTATTTTTAGAAATACAATCTATTGAGGATGACGAGATAACTGAATATGAAATCAGCAAAGATGAGAGTGAAGACATCGGACTTGTTTTTGAAAATGAAATGATTGGCGAAATGAAGTCCTGCCAAAACAAATGTATTTTTTGTTTCATAGATCAACTTCCCAAAGACTCAATGCGCAAAACACTGTATTTCAAAGATGATGATTCGCGCATGTCATTTTTGAGCGGCAATTATATCACGCTTACAAATATGACTGAAGCAGAAATTAATCGAATTATCAAATACAAGATGTCGCCCGTAAACATTTCGGTTCATACAACAAATCCTGAACTCAGGGCAAAAATGCTAAATAACAAGCGCGCGGGCGATGTACTGAAGTACATCAAAATTCTCACCGACAAAGGAATTATTGTAAACACTCAAATAGTATTGTGCAGAGGAATTAATGACAAAACCGAGCTCGAAAAATCCGTAAGTGAATTGGCAGAAATGTTTCCTGCAATGCACAGCATTTCAGTTGTACCGGTAGGAATTACAAAATACAGAGAAGAAAACGAGCTTATTGAATTGAAACCGTATGATAAGGAATCTTCAGCAGATGTTATAGACCTGATTGAAGGTTTTCAGCGCGCGTATAAGCTTGAAAAAAATTCAAACATTGTTTATCTGGCTGATGAGTTTTATATAAACGCAGCGCGAAGCATTCCGGATGCCAAAGAGTACGAGGATTTTCCGCAGATTGAAAACGGCGTTGGAATGATAGCATCATTTCTGCAGGAATTCGAAGAAAGAATTTTGACAGTAGAACCGGTAAACGAGGAAAATTCCGTTGGTGTGGTAACCGGTACTGCGGCATCAGATATGATTTCGAAATGCGCAGATAAACTTAGCGCGATAACAGGAATAAAGATAAAAGTTTACTCCGTGTTAAATAGATTTTTTGGTGAACGAGTTACAGTCGCCGGGCTGCTGACCGGACAAGATATTATTGACAGCCTAAAAAGCAGGACAGAAGGTTTGCCGGATGTGATATGCATTCCGGCTAATATGTTAAAGAGCGGGGAACAGCTGTTTCTGGACGATGTCACCGTATCGAAATTAGAAAGCGAGCTTGGTGTTAAGGTGCGGATTTTAGATGCTTCAGGAGAATCATTTGTCAATGGTATCATTAATAGTGTATAATGAAGCCGCACATTTTTGTGCAGGAACTTAGGGGAGAATAATAATGAGCAAACCCGTTGTTGCCATAGTTGGAAGACCCAATGTAGGTAAATCAACACTTTTTAATTATATTGCAGGTAAAAGAATATCTATTATAGAGGACACGCCCGGAGTTACTCGCGATCGAGTTTACGCCGAGAGCAATTGGCGCGGAGTGTATTTTTCTCTCGTAGATACCGGAGGAATCGAACCATTTTCCGATGACGAGATTATGGTTCAAATGCGAAGACAGGCTGAACTGGCAATTGAAACGGCCGATGTCATAGTGTTCATTGTTGATATAAGAACCGGGATAACAGCAACCGATCAAGAGGTTGCGGTTATGTTGCGAAAATCTAGAAAACCTGTTGTGGTTGCTGTCAACAAAGCCGACAACATCGGACCAATGCCAAGCGAAGGTTATGAATTTTATAATCTGGGCTTTTCTGATGTGATTTGCATTTCGTCGGTTAATGCACTGGGAATCGGCGATCTTCTTGACATGATTTATGACAATTTTACCGTTACAGAGACAGATAAAATGGAACAGGATATGATTAAGATTGCGGTAATCGGCAAGCCTAATTCCGGCAAATCATCTCTTATTAATAATATATGCAAGGAAGAAAGAGTAATCGTAAGTGATATTCCAGGAACAACTCGCGATGCAATTGACACAGTTGTCAGCCGAGGAGACGATTCATATGTTTTCATTGACACTGCCGGAATCAGAAAAAAAGTTAAGATAAAAGAAAGTATTGAACGCTATAGCACGATGAGGTCTTGGCTTGCAGTCGAGCGCGCGGATGTGTGTATTATAATGATTGACGCAGAGGATGGGATAACAGAACAAGACACTAAGATTGCAGGATACGCACATGAAGAGGGCAAGGCCTG
>JANYKE010000032.1 GCA_025361685.1 Eubacteriales bacterium
TATACCCAATTTTTGAAGCTTATAAAATTGAATTTCCTACAATAAAAATGAAAACGATGAAATCAAGGTGGGGAAGCTGTGCCGACAAAAAAGGCATAATAACCTTAAATAAGCATTTAATTGAAAAACCGCGTGAATGCATAGAATATGTCGTTTTGCATGAGTTTTGCCATTATATCCATGCCGACCACTCAAAGCGATTTTACAAGCTGCTGGAGGGCTTTATGCCGGACTGGAAAAAAAGAAGAAGTATGCTATAATTATTGTTGAAATTGAAAAAATAGAAGAGTATAATACGTTAGGTACGTTAATATTAGGCTTATTTTGAAGGGAGGAATGCTATATGGACCAAATCATTCAGAAGATAGTTGAGATCGAAGACGAAGCACAGGGTATTGTTGATAGCATTCAGATTAAGGAAGAAGAATTGCGGAAGGATATGGATTCGCAGCTTAGAGAACTTGAAAAAAACATTCAGGAACAGACTGACAGAAAGATAAAGCAGATTACTGAGCGAGAGAGCACGTATCTCAAAGAAAAGTTGAAGTCAGTCAAAGAAGAGACTGAGGCGAATATAGCAACGCTAGATTCGATTTATGAGAAAAATAAGGATGCCTGGGTAGACACTATGTACAAAAATATTATTTTGACGAAATAGGAGAAGACAAAAAATGCTTTTGGACGTTATAAAATACGGAGGAGTCGGGGCAAAGACGAAAGCAATGAATGCTAAAAATTTGAGCAGAACAGATTATGAAAATCTTTGTTCGATGCATTCTGTTTTAGAAGCCACAAGTTATCTTAAAAATTTACCCGGCTATACTGATGTATTTTCAGGAGTAAATGAAAAAGAACTTCATCGATCAGAAATTGAACGACTATTGAATAAACGCTTGGAAATATATATTGAAAAGCTGTACAAATTTGTTGCTAATAAAGATAGAGAAATTATCGAATACTTTTTCATCAGATATGAAATTGAATTATTAAAAGGAATAATCAGACGCATTATGTCCGAAGAAGAAGTTGTTATACCTAAAATTAACGCATTTTTCAAAAAACATCTTGCAGTTAATTTTGATGATGTTGCAGGAGCAACGACTCTTGAAAGCTTTATTGACAAGTTGTCGGAAACAAGATACGAGAAGGTATTGACTCCGGTTTCAAGGACGAAAGAGAGACAGACGCTATTTGGAGTTGAGATGGCTCTTGACACATACTATTTCACATATATTCAGGCTACAAGAGGAAGCGTTGCCGGCAAAATGGAAGAGGAAATTTTGGGGCAGGCAAATGGCACTGAAACTGACATACTTAATCTGATGTGGATATACAGATGCAAACGAAACACCGGTATTTCAAGTGATATGATTTTTACATTTATTATTCCGTTCCGCTATAAGCTTAAAAAAACTGACATCGCAAATATGGTTGGTGCAGATTCATATGAGCAAATGGTAGAAATTGCAAAAGAAACCCGGTACAGAGATTTGTTCAATGATATTAATGTTAAGTTTATTGAACAAAATTATAAAGAATATTTGGACAATTACTACAGAAAACTGGTGAGAAAATATCCTTTTTCAATTGCATGTATTCTTTCTTCATTGCATGCAGCCGAGACAGAGATAAAGACATTGATAAATCTGATTGAAGGCTTAAGATATGGTTTGGATCAGAATGAATTACGAGAACTGGTTAATTTCAAAAGTTTTACTAACTGAACTGAAGGGAAGATTGAATTTTGGCTATCGAGAAGATGAAAATGGTAAATATTGTGGGTGCAATGTCATCACTTGATAATGATGTCTTGGTTCAGCTTGTTGATAAATACCTTCAGATTGAAAATGTTTTTAATATAATTGAAGATCGTTCAAAAGTTGAAGCAATAAGCAGCGAATGGAATGGTGACGGACTTTTTCAACGCATTGATAACATTGTGGATTTGGGACATATTATTCCGGAAAAGTGTGAACGAAATAAATATTCATTTGAAGAATTGGATATTGAGATAAATAGTATAGAAGAAAAAATTAATGACATTCTTGATCGAAAAAATGATTTGATTAAAAAAATACAAGAAGACAACGAAATTTTGAATCTGATTTCCCCAATGCTCGGTATGGACATTGATCTTAAGAGATTAAAAGAGCTGCAATTTATCAGACATAAATTTGGTAAGATGCCACAGACATCCTACGGAGTATTATTGGATTATCTGAAGGATTTAGAAGCAGTGTTCTATATGACTAGCGGTGACAGACAATTTGTATGGGGAATATATTTCACCAGCGAAAAGTCCGAAACAAAGGTTGATTCAGTTTTTGCATCACTAAACTTTGAAGAAATTGCTGTTCCATCAACCTTGTATGGTACTCCTGACGAAGCACATAAAGGGATATTAGGAAGAGTAGAGCGTGAGAGAAATGAAGTAAAAGAGATTGATGATAAAATCGTTAGCATTATTCAAGAAGATCAAGATAAGGTTAATTCAATATATCAGAGGTTAAGCGAATTTCAGAAAATCAATGAGATAGTTAAAAATTCAGCAAGGACTAAAGAAACTTTTTGTATTGCACAGTGGATGCCTGCAAAAGATGCATATTCACTGCAGAAGGAACTTGCATTAGACGGCAGGATGGCAGCATTTATTCAGTCGCCTGAAGAAGTTAAGGGGGCATCACCGCCAACTCGTCTAGTGAACAATATAATATTTAAACCATTTCAGATGTTCATCGAAATGTATGGTATACCCAGATACAAGGAATTTGATCCGACCGTGTTTCTTGCACTAACTTATGTCTTGATTTTCGGGATAATGTTTGGAGACTTTGGACAGGGTGCAATTCTTGCAATTGGCGGATTCATCTTATATGCGGTTAAAAAATCACTGTTATATTATGTTGTCGGGCTTGCCGGCATTTCATCAATGATTTCCGGGGCAATCCTTTACGGAAGTGTTTTTGGAATTGAAGGATCGATTTTTAAGGGTGTAATTTCTCCGATGGAGAGAATAAACGATGTTCTTATGTATGCAGTCTACATTGGAATTGCAATAATAATAATTTCAATGTGTATAAATATAATATTTAGCATTATGCAGAAGGATGTAAGGGCTGCGTTTTTTGGGCAGAGTGGAATCGCCGGATTAATCCTGTACATTGCGATTTTGTATTTTGTATTCACTGCTTTTATAAATAAAAGTGCTGTTTCACTTATATTTATCTGCATAATAATTTTTATCCCACTAATAATTGTATTTTTGCAGATTCCGTTAACAAATCTTATTCAGCGAAAGAGAATGTTTCCCAGAAAAGGTATAGTGATGTTTTTTCTGGAGTCAGTTATAGAAATGTTTGAAATCCTTTTGAGCTATACCACAAATACTATGTCTTTTATAAGAATAGGTGCTTTCGCACTTTCTCATGCCGGAATGATGGGCGTCGTATTTTTACTTGCAGATATGGTTGGAAACGGAGGCAATATATTTGTTTATGTTATAGGTAATGTTGTTGTCATTGCACTTGAAGGTCTTATTGTAGGCATTCAGGTTCTAAGACTTGAGTTTTTTGAAATGTTCAGCCGCTTCTATAAGGGTGATGGCAAGAAGTTCATTCCGATTAATGAAATGGAGCACAGAAAGATGAGCAGATGATTCGGTTTATTAATTAATTTACATATACACAAATACTATTTTAGGAGGAAGAAAAAATGTTTTATGGAATTATTGCTTTGTTAGTTGTTTTAAGTGTCGCACTCCCTTATGGAATTTATCTATATAAGGGAAAGAAAAACGCCAAAATTTTACTGTTGGCAAATATCGCTTCTTTTTGTTTTATTGTTGTTGGCGCAACCATATTCCTGTTTAGCGGAGGTGCAAGTGCAGCAACTGATCCGGCAGCAGTTGCAGTCTCGAACATTGATTCATTTTCAACCGGTATGGGATTCATTGCAGCCGCACTATCAACCGGACTTGCATGCTTAGGTGGAGGAATTGCGGTTGCTGCAGCTGCTTCAGCGGCAATAGGAGCAATAAGTGAGAATGAAGGAATGTTTGGTAAAGCACTTATCTTCGTTGCACTTGCCGAAGGATTTGCTATTTATGGATTGCTTGTTTCATTCACAATAATCGGAAAACTAGGTTAATTATCATGCAGATGTATCTTATAAGCGATAACGTAGATACTGAGATTGGAATGCGTCTGGTCGGAGTTCCGGGCTGTGTTGTTCATGAAGCTGATGAAATCAGAGATGCTTTGGATAAAGCTATGTCAGATCCGGATATAGGCATTATTTTGATAACCGAAAAATTAATGCAAGTACTTCCCAATTATATTTATGAAATAAAAACTACGAAAAAACAGCCGCTGCTTGTCCCAATTCCGGATAGACATGGACGTAGAGAGCAGGATTCAATTATGAGATATGTATCAGAGGCTATAGGTTTGAAAGTTGAAAACTAAGGGGTGAGGTAAATGGCAGATAACAAGAATCAGGGTGTGCAAAATCTGGACGTCGAGTTGAGTAGAATTTCTGATACAATTTTTGAAAAGGCGAACATTACTCGTGAAAATATGGAAAAAGATCTGATTGAAAAATACAGGCTCGAAAAAAAGAAAAAAGAGACTGAATTTCTTGAGGCTGCATATAAGCGTATTCAGGCAAGTATAAATACAATTACGAGTGAGTCTAACAGACAGATTACTTACGAAAAAACCATGGCGAAAACGGAACTGATGGCTCTCCGAAATAAAATTACAACCGAAGTATATGGCGGCGTTGAAAAAAGGATTCTTGAATTTATTGCTTCCAAAGAATATTATGGATGGCTGTTGGCATTGATTATGTATGAGACTGACAAATACACATCCGGTGAATTTGTGATTACAATTAATAAGCTGGATGAGAAATATAAAGAGAGACTTGAAAAAGAATTGAATACAACTGAAAAAAGTGTGACAATCGAATTTAGCAATGACAATATTATTGCCGGTGCAAGAATAAAAAATAAATCATCAAATAAGATAATTGATAGTGCACTAAAAGGTAGATTTGAACAGGAAAAGCGAGAGTTTTTGCGCACAAGCGGACTCAGCTTAAATACGATTTAAGGCGGTGTGAGAATTGGCTATTGTAAAACAGATGGGTAAGGCACAGGCTGAAGGATACATATATGGAATTAATGGTCCTGTAATTAAAGCAAAGGGCAGCAACGAGTTTAGAATGCTTGAAGTTGTTTATGTCGGAAAAGAGAAGCTAATTGGCGAAGTAATTAGCGTTGATGATACTGAGACAACGATTCAGGTATACGAAGACACGACAGGATTGACGGTTGGTGAACCGATAGTTTCATATGGTTCACTAATGTCGGTAACATTGGCGCCGGGAATAATAGGTAATATTTTTGATGGAATCGAGAGACCTCTTAACGTAATTAAAGAACAGACAGGTGTTTTGATAACACGTGGAATACAGTTAAGTTCAGTCGATCTTGAAAAAAAATGGGATGCTGAATTTATCGTAAGCGTTGGTGACAAAGTTTCGTTCGGAACAATTATTGCAACTGTTCGTGAGACCGAATCGATTGTGAATAAGGTTATGATTCCTTTCGGTGTTGAGGGTATTGTTAAGAGTGTATTGAAAAATGGCCAATACAATGTTGCTGAGACAATTGTGACAGTTGAAACTGCATCCGGTGAAGAGATTGCCGTAAATATGATGCAGGAATTTCCAATCAGAACACCTAGGCCTGTTATGTATAGAGAAAGAATGGTGAGACCGCTTATTACAGGTCAAAGAATAATTGATGCACTTCTTCCTATTTCAAAGGGAGGGGCGGCAGCAATACCGGGAGGATTCGGGACCGGAAAAACAATGACACAGCATCAACTTGCAAAGTGGTGCGATGCAGATATCATTGTTTATATCGGCTGCGGTGAAAGAGGCAACGAGATGACACAGGTTCTCGAAGAATTCTCTAAGCTGGTTGATCCAAAGACCGGCAACCTTCTCTTAAATAGAACTGTTTTAATTGCCAATACATCTAATATGCCTGTTGCCGCAAGAGAAGCAAGCATATACACCGGTGTTGCTATTGCAGAATATTACCGTGATATGGGATACCATGTTGCGATTATGGCCGATTCAACATCCAGATGGGCTGAGGCACTTAGAGAAATATCCGGTAGACTTGAGGAAATGCCTGCTGAAGAAGGATTTCCTGCATACCTTGCTTCAAGGCTTGCAGCATTTTATGAGCGTGCCGGCTATATGCATAATCTAAACGGAACAGAAGGATCAATTACAATTATCGGTGCTGTTTCGCCACAGGGCGGTGACTTTTCCGAACCTGTTACACAGAGCACAAAAAGATTTACCAGATGCTTTTTCTCACTTGACAAAAACCTCGCATATGCAAGACATTATCCTGCAATTAATTGGCTTGACAGTTACAGTGAATATATTGATGAGCTGACACCTTGGTTTAATGAAAATGTATCGCCTGACTTTATGTTGGAACGAACAAAGTTCATGGACATTTTGCAAGAAGAAAATAGTTTGATGGAGATAGTAAAATTAATCGGTTCTGATATTCTTCCGGATGATCAAAAGCTTGTACTCGAAATTGCAAGAATAATTCGACTGGGATTCCTTCAACAAAATGCTTTTCACGATGTTGATACATATGTTCCGCTGAAGAAACAAATGCTGATGATGAAAACGATTTCTTATCTTTATGAAAAGGCTAAAGAATTATTAAAGTTAAATATTACAATCGGGCAGTTGAGAGAATCAGGAATTTATGACGATGTAATCAAAATGAAATATAATATTGACAATGAGGACTTTGAACCTTTTGAAAAGCTAAATGCAAAAATTGAAAATGAAGTTAATCGCATAAAGACGGATAATGGGTATACAAATTAAATTCATATCCGATAAGGAAGGAGACAAATATGTCAGTTGAATACATCGGTCTAAATAAAATTGAAGGACCACTTGTTGCTATAGAAGGCGTTGAAGGTGCTTCATTCGACGAGATAGTTGAAATTACAAATAGTGAGGGCGAAAAAAGGTTAGGTAGAATAATTGAAATATATGGTGATAAGTCAATAGTTCAAGTATTCGAAGGAACTGAAAATTATTCGCTAACAAATACAACAATCAGACTCACAGGTAAGCCGCTCGAGATTCCGATGTCAAGGGAAATTCTTGGCAGAGTGCTGGATGGAGTAGGAAGACCAATTGACGGATTGGGTGATATTTTCCCTGATGAAATGCGTGAAGTTAACGGTAGTCCGATAAATCCGGTCGCAAGAGTGTATCCAAACAATTATATTCAAACTGGAATTTCATCAATTGACTGTCTTGCAACATTAATCAGAGGACAGAAGCTTCCTATATTTTCAGGCAATGGTATGCCGCATGATATCCTTGCAGTACAGATTGTTAAACAGGCCAAGATTGCCGAAGATTCCGGGCAGGAATTTGCCGTTGTCTTTGCAGCAATGGGTGTTAAACATGATGTTGAAGCATATTTCCGTGATGCGTTCGAGCAGAGCGGAGTATTACATAAGGTTGTTATGTTCGTAAATCTGCTTGATGATCCGATTGTTGAAAGAATCGTTACTCCAAGAGCGGCGCTTACCGCTGCTGAATATCTTGCATTTAAATGTAATATGCACATACTTGTTATCATGACAGATATGACTTCATATGCTGAAGCAGTGCGCGAAATCTCATCTTCAAAAGGTGAAATTCCGAGCAGAAAAGGTTATCCGGGTTACTTGTACAGCGATCTTGCTTCACTGTATGAAAGAGCAGGACTGGTCGAAGGATCAAGTGGTTCCATAACTCAGATTCCGATTCTTACAGTTCCAAATGATGATATTACACATCCGATTCCTGACCTAACCGGATACATTACAGAAGGACAAATTGTTCTCGATAAGTCACTGCACTTGAGATCTGTTTATCCGCCAATTGCGATTTTGCCTTCGCTTTCACGTTTGATGAAGGATGGAATCGGTGAGGGATTTACCAGAAAAGATCATGTTCCGCTTGCTAATCAACTTTTTGCATCGTATGCAAAAGTCATGGACGCAAGAGCATTGGCTTCTGTTATCGGTGAGGAAGAATTGTCTCCTGTCGATAAACAATATATGGAATTCGGACGTGAGTTTGAAAAAAGATTTATTGGACAAGGGAAAAATGAAAACAGAAGTATTTTCCAAACACTGAATTTGGGATGGCAGTTGCTTGGGCTGCTTCCGGTGGATGAACTTGACAGGTTGGAGCAAAGTGTTATAGATGAGTTCTATTCAAAAACGCAGGTGATATTGTAATGAATTTTAATAATTTTTTTCCGACAAAGGGCAACCTCATAATCGCAAAAAATACTTTACATCTCTCGAAGCAAGGATACGAGCTTCTGGATAAGAAGCGAAATATTTTAATACGCGAAATGATGGAACTGATTGATAAGGCAAAAAAAATTCAGAGTGAGATTGATGACACTTTTGGAGAGGCATACAAGGCTTTGCAGATGGTTAACATTTTAATGGGAAGCGATGAGGTTGCCAATATCGGGCATGCCGTTCCTATTGAAGATAGTTTAAAGATTAGGTTCAAGAGTGTTATGGGAACTGATGTCCCAATGGTCAGTTACGAGAAGGGTGATGGCACACCGCCATACGGATTTTTTAGAACGGTCTCTTCTCTTGACAGAGCTTATGCAAAATTTTCGAAGGCAAAGCATCTCGCGATCGAACTTGCTGAAATTGAAAATGCTGTGTATCGTCTGGCAATAAATATTAAAAAGACGCAAAAGCGCGCGAAGGCTTTGGAAAATGCGATAATCCCGGCATATGTTGCTTTGGTTAAGCATATTCAAGAGGTTTTGGAAGAAAAAGAACGCGATGAATTTACAAGATTAAAAGTAATTAAGAAACGCATTAAGTAGTGCGTAGCTAGAAATAAATTTGATAATGAATTACTGATTAGCAGAATAATAAATTGTAATAAAGACGGGGGTGAAAATTTTGAAAAAAACTACCGTTTACAAATTGGAGAATTCCACAAATCTTAGTGACTGGAAATTGGAAGGTTTTGGGGCAATCGAGATTACTGAAACAGGCGAGATAATAATCTCGACCAGAAGAGTTGCGGGAAATAAAAAGGCAACTAATGTATGGCTAAAAGATATTGAACTTCCGAATAATTTTGAAATCTCGTTTGATTTCAGAAGCAATTCTGAAAATGGAAATACAATGATTATTTTTAATGCGATGCCTTTAAAACTGGAAAAGCTGTGGGATGATCCGCGAGAAGATGCGGCATATTGCGATTTGGCATCTTATTCAAAAATGCAAGCATACACAGTTGGGTTTCACCGTGCAGCATATGACAGACCATCTGTATTGAGGAAGATTGGCGGAATGGTTCCTAAGAGGTGGGGGGACGCGCCTTGGCCTTCACCTGAGTGGCAGGAAATGGATGCAATTACAACAATTAACTCAGGAGTTGAAGCGCTTTCCATAAGTGATAAAGGAATGACACAAAACTTCAGACTGGTAAAGTTTGAAAACCGAATTACATTTTATTGCAATGATATAATTGTTCATGATTGCTTTGATGAACTTCAATATCCATATTGTGATAAAGTTTTGGTTGGCGGAAGAATGGCTTTTCGAAATTTTGTCGGACCGGCAGAGGATTTCTACAGCAATTTTGTGATCAGTGAACTGACAGACTAAAAATATTGGATGGTGTATGGATGATAAAAGTTGCAATTATCGGATGCGGAAAAATCGGACTTGATTTTCATGCGGCTGCATATATGAAAAATGACAATGCAGAAATAAAATATTTTTGCAACACTTCTATTGAAAAAGCAGAAACAGCTGTAAAGAGATTTGGCTGTGGGAAAGCGGTAAGCGACTACAGAGAAATATTAGCCGATCCGGAAATTGATGCAGTTTCCATCTGTACACCTAACTCCTCGCACGCTAAAATATCAATTGATTTTTTGAATGCGGGAAAAAGTGTTTTCTGTGAAAAACCGATTGCAGCAACATTTGATGATGCACAAAAAATGCAGACAGCACAACATGCATCAAATAAAATTCTTGCAATTGCGCTTGTTAACCGATATAACAACGGTGTTAATTTGATTAAGGAATATATTGAGTCGGGAAAACTTGGAGAGGTTTTTCATGTCTATGCAAGTTTTCGTGATCACAGATCGATACCCGGTTTGGGCGGACCGTTTACGTCAAAGGCAGCTTCGGGCGGAGGTGCGCTGATAGATTGGGGAGTCCATTTTTTGGATGTAATAATGTATTGCCTCAATGATCCAAAACCATTGACAGTCTCAGGTGAGACGTTTTGCAAATTGGGCAAAGATATTTCCGGTTATGTCTTTGATTACATGTGGGCCGGACCGCCGGTGGCCGATGGCGTCTATGATGTTGAGGATTCGGTGACCGGGCTGATACGAACGACCGGACCAGTGATTAGTTTTAACGGCGCTTGGGCACAGAATATTGCGCATAAAGAAAAGTATATCGATTTTATGGGAGACAAGGGCGGAATTCGTTTTGAGTTTGGAAGTAATTTTACTTTTTATACAACAGAAGGCAATAAGCTGGTTTCGTTTGAGCCTGAGTTTGAGAAGGGCAACAGTTTTGAAAATGAGATTAATTTGTTTGTGGCTGCTGTTGAAGAATTAGAGTCTGATAATGATTTGGTGCCGGCAAATCATTTGCCTTCTGATATTAATACTGTTATTATCACATCAAGAATTATTCAAGCGATTTATGATTCGGCCGAAATTCACAAGGAGGTTAGTTTGGTATGAAGATTGGATTTATTGGTTTAGGATTTATGGGTAAGCCGCTGCTTAATGGAGTGGTTAACAGTGGAATGACTGATAGTGCGCGGGATATTTGGACATATGATACTGATTCTGATTTGCTCGCGGCGACTGGTAAAGAGCTGGGTGTTACGGCTGCTGCAAGTGCCGGCGATCTGATTAGTGCTTGTGATGTTATTGTTATGTGTCTTAAGCCTAATGTTACAAAGATAGTTCTGGAGGCAGAGAAGGATAGTTTTACTTCTGATAAAGTTATGATTTCAATTGCGGCGGGTGTTTCACTTGATACATATGCACAGATTCTGGGTGCGGATAGGAAGATTGTGAGAGTTATGCCTAACAGGCCGGCGATGGTAGGAGATGGCGTAACATTGATTTCATATGGAACAAGTGTCCAAGACGATGATAAGAATTTGGCTAAGAAAATATTTTCAAGTGTTGGTTCAGTATATGAATTGGATGAAAGACTTATGAATGCCGGTGTCGCCTTGACAGGAAGCAGCCCCGCATATGTGTTTATGTTTATAGAAGCTATGGCGGATGCTGCCATAGAACAAGGAATACCGTCTGACATCGCTTTGACTCTCGCAGCGCAAGCGGTGCGAGGTTCCGCCCACATGGTAATTGAAACCGGAATCAGTCCGCAGGAACTCATAAAGGCCGTATGTTCCCCGGGCGGAACGACGATTGAGGCTGTCAAAGTCCTAGAAGAGGAACACTTGCACAACTCAATCGCCAAAGCAATGTCCGCTTGCACCAAACGTGCCGTCGAACTAAGCAAAAACTAAACCAGGAGGCAAACTTTGAAACATGTCAAAATCTATACAGACGGAGCCTGCTCAGGAAATCCCGGCCCCGGAGGCTACGCAGCAATACTAATCTATAAAGAAACCGAAAAGGAACTCGTTGGATTTTCCCAAGAAACCACCAACAACATTATGGAACTCACGGCTGTAATCGAAGGCCTTAAATACCTTAAAGAAAAATGCGCAGTCACCATTTACAGTGACAGCGCATATGTTATAAACGCATTTGAAAAAAGTTGGATTTACGATTGGGAAAAAGCAGGTTGGACTCGAGGCAAAAAACACGAAGAACTAAAAAATAAAGAACTCTGGAAACAGCTGCTAAATCTTTCCAAGCAACACGAAGTTTCATGGATAAAAGTCAAAGGCCATTCCGATAACAAATACAACAACCGCTGTGACGAACTTGCAGTAGATATAATAATTAGCAAGCGCGAGGAGAAATAATAATGGATCACACAGAAAAATGGATACGAAGCGAACCGGGATTTAAGGGGAAAATAATATCGGTTGAAACTCAATATGTTGAACTTCAAAATGGAAAAATAGTTACCAGAGATGTTGTTCTTCATCCCGGCGCAGCTGCAGTTGTCCCAATAAATGACAATAATGAAATTTATCTCGTCAGACAATTTCGAAAGCCCATTGACCAATCTCTTCTTGAAATACCGGCCGGTAAGCTCGACGTCCCCGGTGAGGAGCCACTGGTATGTGCTATTCGTGAGTTGAAAGAAGAAACCGGTCTTGAAGCCGGCAAAATGACATTTTATTCATCTGTATTTTCATGCCCGGGGTTTTCAAACGAAGTCCTTCACATCTACATAGCTACTGAATTGAAGATGGGGAAATCAAAAACGGACGATGACGAATTTTTATCCGTTGAAAAATATCATATTGATGAATTAATAAGGATGATTGAAGATGGCTAAATCAGAGATGGAAAAACTATTATCGGAATCCTCGCTGTTGCAAACATGCTTCGTAAACAACCAAAGTAGTCGCAAATCCAACGTTAAGTGATTCGCAGCTTCCAAACATCGGAATAATTATTTTCTTATAATCACAATCACTCTTATGCCAAGCAGTTGAAATGCCATTGAACTCATTGCCGGCCACAATTGCAACATGTCCGGAATAATACTGTTCACAATAGTTTTCCTTTGCCGTCAAATCAGTTAAATAAACTTTAAATTTGTTTTCATTCAGCCAAGAAACAGCATCATCAAAATTCATTTCAAAAACAGGGACGTTAAATGTGGAACCAAGCGCACCTCTAATAATTCGAGAGTTTGTCATTTTAACAACGCGATTAACAACTATTACCGCATCAACACCGACAGCATCACATGAACGAATAATCGCACCTATGTTGCCCGGTTGTTCTAACCCGTCCAAGATTGCAACAATACTATTCTTACGTGAACATATATTCAAAGACTCGAGAGTCTTTGGCGGCAGACTGCAGATGCAAAAAAAAGAATCAGCACCCTTTCGCTCACTAATCCGCACACAAGCCTTCTCTGTAATTTCATACGATTCTCCTGCTAGATTTATGCCTTCAAATACTACACGTTCAAAAACTTTTGCATCTAAAACAGATTTATGACTATATAAGAAATAATGCAACTTGATTTTATGTGTCAATATCTTCTCAATTGCCCAATCACCTTCCGTAATAAAGAGTGATTCATAAGGAATTGCAGGATCAATATGAAGATCCTCAGGGATCTTCTTGTTTGCCGACAGGCACACAGCCAGCTTAATAATTTCAACTGATTTATCGCCGGATTTTAAAGATTTTCCCATGACGGTGTTCGCCTCCTTTATTTGCGTTATTATAACATATATATATTAATTGGTCAAAATCGATTCGAAGCGGAATAATTTGTGATTCGAACCGGAATGATTTGGATGTGCACTTGAATGATTTGTGCTTTTCGTATATAATGAGCTAAGAAAATGTAATTCTTAGGAGGTATTTTCATGAAAATATATTTCAGAATATTAATTGCGATATACTCTTTATGTGCAATGGGTTTAGGAACACTAGCGGTTTTTGCTTGGTATAATCCATATTTTTTAAATGAACAGTATGACAATTTGACATTTTTAACTTCTCAGTCAAGATATTCAAGCATAATATTTGCTACCCTTGCATTTATTTTTATTCTGCTAAATTTGATTTTTCTTATCACAGCATTTGTTCCCGAAAAAGACAATGATGTAGTAATGAGAAAAAATGAGCAGGGTGAAGTAGTAATATCATTTGCAAGTATCAATGCAATTGCGATTATTGTTGCAGAAAGATTTCAGGAAGTTAATGACGTTAAGAGCAAAGTAATAAAGATCAAAGATTCAGTCGGATTAGTATTAAAGATAAAAGTTTTTGCTGAGGCGACGATTCCAAACCTGGCTGAAAGTATGCAAAAAAAGATTAAAACTACAATCGAGAATAACACCGGAGTTAAAGTTGAAACAGTAAAAATTCAAGTTGAAAATATTCAAACCTCATTTAAACCAAACTGATTTATTTTCTATATTCCTTTAGGAGGAAAACAAAATGGAATTTTTGAAAAAAGTAATTAACATATATAAAGAAACTCCTATCGAAGCGAAGGGCGGAGTTTTGGGTGCTGTAATAGCTTTTATGTTTTTTTTG